>JAGHCC010000462.1 GCA_021160685.1 Desulfobulbaceae bacterium
ATATAGCTCGCAGACCTGATCGTCCAAATATGGGTCTGACACCGCTTTGCTGTTATCCAAAATTCACATTTCGGTAGTTTTTTGTAATAATTGATTATCAAGCCGAATATTTACCAATTGCAAATCCGGCGGTTGGGGACGCAAAGACATGAAATGGTGTGCCGGCATGGTAAAGAACCGTGGATGCCGGCGTCTCTTTGTGTCCCGTTAACTAGGAGGCTGTCCGAGAATGCACTTTCCCCCAACTCTTCGTTATTTCAAAAAAATAATTCTCGTAATATCAACTATATGACTGTGCTTATTTTTTCGAAATGCCTCGATTTGAGAAAAAATTGCTGTTCTCGGACAGCCTCCTAGGTGACATGTCTATCAATGAAGATATCTGTAACGACTCAGGGATGACGCTTTAAAATGTCCCGCAAGCTCGCTTATCGGAGCCTTTAATCTATCTTCCGTGGGACGTTACAAGAACGTGACATATTAACCATATCAGAAAGGGCATGTCAAGAAGCAAAGCTGGAAACAGGCGAACACCGAAACCGTTACCAAGAGCACGGGTTTCGACAAATTACATAGCCGTAAGCGTTTACCAGCACCAATCACTGGGGGTTGAAGGAATCCTTGTCCAGGGAAAACATCTGCCGAATCAAATCCAGTTTCTGCTGTTTCTGTTCAACAGTATGGTTTTCCTTCAAAAACAGAATAGGATCATGTAGCAGCTTATTGATGATCGATCCGGTCAGTTTATCAATGGATTTTTTGTCTTTTTTGCTCAAATCGAGATGGCTGAAGGTTTTTTTCAGCTCCGCCTTGCGAATTCCATCGGCTTTTTTCATCAAGGCCGTGATGGTTGGCGAGAGTTCCATGTTGTCAAGCCACTGCAGAAATTTCAGGCAATCTTCGCTCACTATTCTTTCAGCAACGCCCGCTTCCTGCTCCCGTTCCGATTTATTCATCTCCACGACATTGTTCAAGTCATCCACATCATAAAGAAAGACATTTTCCAGATCGTTTAATTTCGGATCCAGATCCCGGGGCACAGCAATATCAATCAAAAACAGTGGACGGTTTCTCCGCTTACGCATCACCGATCTGACATCATCTTTATGAAGAATAAAACCCGGTGCGCCGGTGGAGCTGATCAGGATATCAACAACCTCAAGCTGGGGGATCAATTCGGAAAGAGAGACTGCCAACCCCTTAAAACACCGGGCCAGGGTGACGGCCCGTTCCAGGGTTCGGTTAGCGACAATCACCTCGGCAACCCCCTGATTAACCAGATGTTCAGCGGCAAGCTCCGCCATCTCGCCGGCCCCCACCAGTAGAACCTTCTTGTTGTCAAGTTTGCCGAAAATCTTTTTGGCCAGTTCCACGGCGGCATAACTGATTGACACGGCGTGACCGCCAATATCGGTTTCCGTACGAATACGTTTGGCGACGGAAAAAGCCTTGTGCAGCATCCGGTTCAAAATAACGCCCGGTCCTCCGCAGTCAGAGGATTTTCGGTAGGCATCCTTGAGCTGTCCAAGAATCTGCGGCTCGCCGACCACCATTGAATCCAGGCTGGACGCCACGCGAAACAGATGATGGATTGCCGCGCTACCTTGGTGCAGATAGGTATATTCTTCCGCCTCTTCTGTGGACACGGCGCAGTTACTGAACAGAAACCGGCGCACGGCACGGGCCGCTTCTTCCTGTTGCCTACTCGTATAAATCACCTCAACCCTGTTACAGGTTGACAGGAAACAAAATTCATCACAGACATCAATGGCCTTGAGGTTGGCAAAGGGCGCTTCCGGATCATCTGAAAAAGACAGCTTTTCGCGGACCGCAACCGGCGCTGTTTTATGATTCACTCCAAGAATCTGGATTGTATCAACGGACATAGGAATGTGCTCCGGAAAGCAGATATGTGACTCCCCACAGGGTGAAGAGTACGGAACAAAAACCGATGATGGCCATAATGGCTACCCGCCTGCCCCGCCAGCCCACGGTAAAACGCAGATGCAGCAGGGCGGCGTACAGAAACCAGGTAATGAGCGACCAGGTTTCCTTGGGATCCCAATGCCAGTATGAGCCCCAGGCCTGTTTGGCCCAGAAGGATCCGGTAATAATCCCAGCCGTCATCAGGGGAAAACCGATGGCGATACAGTGCTGATTCAGACTGTCCAGGGCTTCCAAAGAAGGAAGCCTGGAAAAAAACAGACCAAACCTCTTTTGTTTGAGCTCCCGTTCCTGAAGGAGATACATGATGCCGCCGCAAAAGGCCAGAGCCAGAAAACCGTTGGCCATAATGGCGATACTGGCATGGATTGGCAGCCAGGCGCTTTGCAGGGCCGGCGGCAGAGGGGTGATCTCCCGGGAAGACAGGGCCGCTATAACCATCAGACTCATGATGACAATTGAGACAAAGGTGCCGAAATTTTTAACCCTGTAACGCCAGCGGAAAGAGAGAAAGGCCCAGGTCACGGACCAGGCAAAAAAAGAAACAGTATCATGATGCGTGGTTAAAGGAGTGTGGCCGGCGGCAATATAACGGCCAATGATGATAATTGTATGAACCAGGCCTGTGGCAAGCAAAATATTGCGGGCCGTTGTCCGGATTGTCTTTTTCTGGGTGATAAAAAAAACAATGTAAGAGGCGGTTGCCATAGCATAGCCCGCAAAAGCCAAAGCAAAAAGCAGGGTCATGATCTTTCTCTCTCAAAAAGCATACTGTCCTGTTCCATTTCTGTAAGAGCGGCAAGATTGACATCATCGCCAAGGATCAGGCGGATATGCTCTTTAATCCTGTCCCATCTGCCGGCCTGCATCCAGACAAGCAGATCCTGATGCAGCAATTTTTCAAAAATGATCTTGTTTTCCGAGTGAGGTCTACCCAGGGCCAGGACAAGGGGCCGTAGACGGCCAAGCAGATCAAGCAGGATCTCGTATTCGGGGCCAAACTGCTTTTCCAGATCTTTCCGCAGCCGCCTGGCCAGGGCCGGACTCTTACCGGAAGTCGAGATAGATACGGTCAACGCCCCCCGCCGCACCGAGGCGGGCAGGATAAAGTTGCACCATTTCGGCACATCGGCCACGTTAAGCAGGGTGTTATGCTTATCGGCCTCGGCATGGATCTCTTCCTGGGCCCGGGAATCATTAGTTGCGGCAATAACCAGAAAAGCTCCGGCCAGATCACCGCTGCAGTACAGGCGGGGAGTCCAGTCAATCCCGCCCTTATCACTCAATTCCTGGAGAACGGGCGTCAATTCCGGGCTGATGACCCTTACACGAGCACCACACTCAAGCAGGCCGCAAACCTTTCTTTCGGCCACCCTGCCGCCGCCGATAACAATACAATTCCGGCCACGGATATCAAGATTGATCGGGAAATATTCCATTTTATCTCACAATCGGGATTTCCACCCGGATCTTACCTTCAAGCCCTCTGGCAAATCGCTGAGCATCCTTTTCATCACCGACGATAGAGCCAAAATGCATGGGAATCGCTACTTGGGGATTAATGTCAAGGGCGGCCTGCACCGCCTCATCTGCGGTCATGACATAGGTTCCGGAGACCGGCAGCAGAGCGATATCAGTCTCAATTTCCTTTAGTTCCGGAATGTAATCCGTGTCACCGGCATGATAGATACGAACACCTTCAACCGTGACGATAAAACCAAGCCAGTTGTTGGCCTTGGGATGAAACTTCTTATCAATATTATAGGAAGGCACCGCCGTGATACTGATGTTGCCTGCCTCGCAGCTTTCGCCCGGCAGCAGGGTTGTAACATGACCTGTCAATTTTTTTGCCGACTGCGGTTCCGTGACAATTATTGTCTCCGGTTGCTGAATCTTGGCAATATCGTCTTCAGAACAGTGGTCAAAATGATCGTGGGTCACCAGAATCAGATCTGCCGGCGGCAAATCGCCGCTCAGCTTAAAAGGATCAAAATAAATCGTCTGACCTCCGGCCTGGAGAAGAAAAGCATCATGGCCCAGCCACTGAAGTCGCTTTAAGATATCCTCAATCATTTTTTAACCTCCCGATGACATAACAAAAGCACAACTTGATTAAAATTTCAGGGCAACCTACCATATTCGAAAAAATTGAGCAATTTTTCAAAAATCCGTGTTGGCATCGTCACAGGTGGGGCGCTGGCAAACTCTTACGTTTTGTTTCTTTTTCGTAGGCGCGCAAATTAAAAAAAGGTGGGTATTCTGGATGAAATGCTGCGAAAGACACTGGGAACTGGTAAATTGAACGAAAAAAATCGGCAACCGTTCAACCTTTGTCTGCGTTGCTTGCACGATGCCATTGATGCATTTTTATGACTGGAGCGCTTTTAACTTAAGGAGCTTAATAACATGAACAGCGGACAATTTTCCGTATCATCATCAAATTACATGGAACTTATTGACATTACACCCCAGGTGGGAAAAGAGATCGCAAAGAGCTCCATTCAAAACGGCATCTGTCATCTCTACAATCCGCACACAACAGCCGGGCTGACAATCAATGAGGGGGCGGATCCGGCCGTGCGGACGGATATTATCAAGGCATTAAAAGAGATCATTCCCTTTGACCTTGCCTATCAGCACATGGAGGGCAACTCGCCTTCCCATGTTCTGTCTTCGCTGTTCGGCTGCTCGGAGATGGTTTTCATCGAAAACAACAGGCTTGTTCTCGGCACATGGCAAAAGATCTATTTCTGTGAATTTGACGGGCCCCGGACAAGGAAGGTGCTTTGGCGAATCTCAAGCTAAGGGCTCACTCAAAGCTTTTGCGCATTACTTCCAGTTCCCGTTGCCGGACATATTGAAGAATGCGTCTTTCCTCTTTTGCTCCAGAAAAAAGACGAATACCGAATTGTTCCTGCTCTGTTCCTGGGATTTTCATACTCCGCACCACCTTTCCCTCCGGCACGGTGAAACGCACGGCCTTTTGTTTCACCTGTTTTGTTCCGGAATTCCCGGGAAGAGTGATTAAAATTTCCTTGATGGTTTTGCCATACAGGTTAACCCCGTGATCCTGTCCGGCCGAGACCAACATGCCGCCGGCACTGATATCCAACACTTTAAACTTGCATTTTTTCTTATTATACACAAAAGTGGCTTTACTTCCCTGGGGCGTCGCGACACGAAAAAGTGTCCTCCGCTGGAGCATGAACATTTCCGTGGGTTTTCGCAGACACAGCCCATCCTTTGAAACTGACAGGACAGGGGCGGGAAAATGATTCCACAAATCGGCTCCATCCTTGAAAACAACTTTAACCTTATTCACTTCCGGCCAGTCTTTGGGCTTGTCTATTAATATTTGCCGCTCTTGAATGGCATAAATGATCGTGGCCTGTGACTGGTAGCCTTTGGCATACAGGACAACCATGACACCATCATTTTTTAACCGCCTTAGACAATGTTCAATAATGACGGATGATTGAGTGACCTCATAACCGCGTTTCCAGGCAACCCAGCCTGTTTTAGCGGCCGGATTGATCTTTTTATTATTTTGAAAAATCATTTATTTTTTATTATCAAATCTTAAAATTTACTATAAATCATGGAAAAACAATCAGAAGAGCAACTTGCCTGTCAATTCTCGGAAATCTGTTTTGGACTCGATCGCGACATGGATTGCAGGTCACTGGCTGCCTTTTTAAAAAGATTCAGCAATGATACCCTGCTGGCCACCCTCATTCCCCGAATGTCGGATGACGACATCACGGCAACCCTTGACTTCTTGACCGGTATCATGCACAAACATCTGCGGGAAAATGAATACCACCGTCTTTTCCTTGCCGAGAAAAAAGAGAAAGAATAACGTTGACAGTCTATCCTGTTTCAAAATCCTTTTACCTTTATTTAGAAGTAATTTCTCAATAAGTGGAGGTATACCGACAACCTCCCCCTTTATTAAAGGGGGATTTTTTTTAGGTTGCCGCCACTTATTGAGAAGTTACTTTTAGAATAGCAAAATTACAAAGATTGGCCAAGGAGTAGAGCGCAGTGAGTGGTAAAATTATAAAAGATCTTCGAGCCTTTTTAGATATTCTAAAAAAAGAGGACGACCTGCTGGAAATCAAGGTCCCGGTTGACCCACACCTTGAAATTGCCGAGATTCACCGGCGGGTCATCAGCCAATCCGGGCCGGCCCTGTTCTTCACCAACGTCAAAAACAGCCGTTTCCCGGTGGTGACCAACCTTTTCGGCACAGCAAAAAGGTTGGAGCTGGCCTTTGGCCGCAAACCGCAACAGTTTGTCAAGGACATGGTCAGAACGGCAGAGACCATCATGCCCCCGACCCTTGGCAAGATCTGGTCCCTGCGCGGTCTGGCAGGCCAGGCCTTTAAAGTCGGCACAAAAACTATTAAGAACGCGCCGATTCTCGAAGAATGCATGTCCCCGCCCCGTCTCACAGAACTGCCCATGCTCACCTCGTGGCACAGTGACGGCGGCGCCTTTGTCACCCTGCCCCTGGTCTACACCGAACATCCCGGAGGCCGGGGCCATAATCTCGGCATGTACCGCATCCAGCGCTATGATGACGCCACCACCGGCATTCATTGGCAAATTCACAAGGGAGGCGGCTATCATTATTATGAAGCGGAGAAACGGAATGAAGCCCTACCCATGACCCTTTTCATCGGTGGGCCGCCGGCCCTGATGATGGCGGCCATCGCTCCCCTGCCCGAGAATCTGCCGGAACTTATGCTGGCCTCCCTGCTGCTGGGAGAAAAACTACAATTGGCGAAAGACCCGGCCGGAGGTCACCGGCTGGCCGCCTTTGCCGAATTCGCGGCCACTGGAAGCGTTCCGCCCCACGTGCGGCATCCGGAAGGACCATTCGGCGATCATTACGGCTACAATTCCCTGACCCATGATTATCCGGTCTTCCAGGTGGACCGGGTTTATCACCGTAAAGATGCCATTTACCCGGCCACCGTGGTTGGCCGTCCCAGGCAGGAGGATTATTTCATCGGCGATTTCCTCCAGGATCTGCTTTGCCCTCTTTTCCCGCTGGTAATGAGCGGAGTTCGGGAACTCAAAACCTTTGGCGAGGCTGGATTTCACTGTCTGGCCGCAGCCCGGATAGCGGATCGTTATCCCAGGGAGGCCTTTGCCTCGGGCCTGCGTATCCTGGGCGAAGGTCAGTTATCACTCACTAAATTCTTGATCCTCACTGACGGAGATATCAACCTCACCGACTTTGCCGAACTCTGGGTACACGTCCTGGAACGGGTGGACTGGGAAAAAGACCTGTTTATCTTTGCCAATGTTTCCCAGGATACCCTGGATTACACCGGCCCATCGGTGAACAACGGTTCGAAGGCCCTGCTCATGGGACTGGGTAAGGATGTCAAAAACCCGTTGCCCAGATCTTTTCAGGGGACACTGCCGCAGGGTTGCGAAAATCCGGTCGTCTATCTGCCGGGGACCCTGGTCGTCCAGGGTTCATCCTATGAAAATGACAAAAAACTTCCCGAACGGCTGGCCGAGCATGCTGATCTGAGCGATTGGCCGGTGGTCTTGCTGGTTGACTCCACGGCCGAGGCAACGAGAAACATCCAGGAGTTTATCTGGACCTTTTTCACCCGTTTTGAACCGGCGGGCGACATTTACACTTCCCACACCTCAGTGACCCGTTATCATGTGGGGCTGAAGCCGCCCATTGTCTTTGATTGCCGCATGAAACCCTGGTATCCCGAGGTACTGGAAGTGGATCCGGCCACGAAAAAACTGGTGGATTCCAAAATTCAAAAAATTCTGCCGGCCAAATTACGCTGATGGCTGATAAAAAATGTCATTCTTTCGGATAAAATCAACTGAAAAGTTAATCTCTTCTCTTTTTTATTAAAGCTTGACCCAATCAGGACCGAGAAGTTAATTTATATAGAAAAAGATGAGGAGCCCCATGAAGATAAACGAAATTACCCCCCAGATTACAGGAAACGCCCCTGGAAAGACACAACAGACAGCGGAAACCAGCTTCAACAATCTGCTGAATGCCAAGCTGGGCGTTATCTCCGCAAGCAAAGCAAGTTCTCCCGTGTCCGCTGTATCATCGGCAGCCCCCACGGATTCTTCGCTTCGCCTTGAAAGCCTGACTGTGACGGAAAATGCCATCAACACCCTGGATTGCTATGGCACGGCCTTAAAAAATCCCTCCCTGAGCACGGAAGACCTGCGTCCCTTTATTTCCGCCATGGAAGAGGAAACATCTGCGATTCTGGCAATAAGAGAAAAAATATCCGGCGAAGATCCCCTTGCCGGCCTGCTGGACAGGGTCGCCACCGTCACCTATCTGGAAACAGCAAAATATCATCGCGGCGATTACAGTAATTGAGACTCAGGATGGTTTTACGATAATTGCTGGTAACAAGAGCTACCTGACTACTCAGGCTTCTCCTAAGCCGCCGTTGGTGGAATTTAAAAATTACGAATTACGGTGTTTTCTCATCAGATAACTTCCTTAAAATTCCTCATTCGTAATTCCAAATTCGAAATTGACCCGTTTCCAGTCTTGCTCAACAAAGAGATGTGCTTCCGCTACTTAATTTACGTAAAAACTTAAATGTTTCGCATTTAGGGTCTAAACCCGGTTCATGAAAGAAAGGCTTCAAAAAATTCTCGCCAGGGCTGGCGTCTGCTCCCGCCGCAAAGCCGAAGAGCACATCAAGAAAGGCCGGGTTGCTATTGACGGACGCATCGTCACCGAAATGGGCCTGAAAATTGACCCTGACCACCATCTCATCGAATTTAACTCCAAGCCCGTTTCTTCCCCGGAAGAAAAGATTTACATTCTTCTCAACAAGCCCTCAGGCTATGTCACCACCCTGAACGACCCCCAGGGCAGACCGATTGTCACCTCGCTCCTGAAAAAAATATCCAGCCGGGTTTTTCCGGTAGGCCGGCTTGATCTGGACACAGAAGGCGCCTTAATCATGACAAACGACGGCGAGCTGGCCCAGCGCATTCTCCATCCCAGTTTTGAGATCAACAAGACCTATGTAGCCAAGGTTGCCGGTCGGCCGAATCAAATGAAGTTACAACAACTTACAAGAGGAATTGAGCTGGAGGGAAGAAAAACATCACCGGCCCGACTCAAAATTCTTAATACCGAAGCCAGTACCTCTACCATTGAAATAACGATACATGAAGGCAGAAAACGCCAGGTGCGAAAAATGTTTGCCGCTATTGGCCACCGGGTGCTGGAGCTGAAACGCATTGCGTACGGGGGGCTGAAACTGGGCTCCCTGCCAAAGGGCAAATATCGCTTCCTCAGCAAAAAAGATCTGAAAAAAATTTTTTCTTAATAAAAATTCTCTTTACATTCCAAGACTTAGTATTATATGATGTTTTGAATAAGTCACCTGATGCGGTTTGAACTATTACTCAATGGCTTATATATTTCTACGTTTAATGGAATTTTTTAATCCCGTAGACAGCAAACAGAGAAAGGCTTAACGGAATTTCATATTTTTGATTTTTTTAAAGCCGGCAATTTGGAGAGAATAAAATGAACAAATCGGGCTTGATCGAGATGATTTCCCGGGAAACGAAGCTGCCTCTGCGGGAAGCAAGCGCGGTCACTAACACGATCCTGGACTTAATGATTGACACTCTGGCAAAAGGCGACAGTATTGAACTGCGTGGTTTTGGCAGCTTTATTGTCAAGGAGTATAAATCCTATCAGGGCAGAAATCCCAAAACCGGCCAGAAAATCGAAGTCCCTCCCAAAAAACTGCCTTTTTTCAAAGTCGGCAAGGAATTGAAGGAACGGGTTAATTCATGATCAGGGGAGCTTTTCTCTTTCACCCCTGACCACCACCATCAAACAATTCTGCCGGCCAGATCATAAGTGTAAGCCTCGGTTATCTCGACGTTGACCAAATCACCACCATTGCAATGACCGTCAGTGATGTAGATACGCCCGTCAATCTCGGGGGCCTGAAAACGAGCACGCCCCTCAAGCAGCAAATCCGTTTCAGGACTCACTCCCTCAACAAGAACCTCTACTGTCGACCCCACCCTTTTCTGATTTTTTTCAAGTGAAATTGCCACCTGGATTTCCATCAGCCGATCCCGTCTTTCCTCTTTTTCTTCTTCCGAGCATTGATTTGGCAATCTTTCAGCAGCGCAGCCTTCTTCATTACTGTAGGTGAAAATGCCGACATGATCCAGCCGGCAGGCTGTCATAAAATTCTCCAGGCAACGCACATCCTTTTCCGTTTCACCGGGAAAACCCACCATAAAAGTCGTGCGAATCGCCGCCTGGGGAACGATTTGACGTATCTTTTCGACCACGTCAAAAACATGAGACCGGCCAAAGGGGCGATTCATCCGTTTTAAAACCGAATCACTGACATGCTGGAGCGGGAGATCAAGATAGGAAAGCAACCTCGGCTCTGCAGCCATAAGGCGGAGCAAATCCTCGCCAAGCCGGCCGGGATAGAGATAGAGCAGCCTGATCCAGGGAATGTTGCAGGCTGCAAGAAGATGTTCGATCAAATCAGTCAGGACCGGATGATTCCGGCCCAGATCAAGACCGTAAGCCGTCAGATCCTGGCCAACCAGGGTCATTTCTTTCACCCCCTGCTCTTCAAGATGTTTTGCCTCTACAATAAGGTCCGTAATCGGACGGCTCCTGAGCCCTCCTCGCAAAGACGGAATCAGACAAAACGCACAACGGTTCAAACAGCCCTCACTGATTTTGAGATAAGCCCGGTGCCTGGGTGTCGAAATTTGTCGTGGCACGGAACTGTCCATGATATAAAGAGGCTTCAGGGGCATAGAAGGCGGCTTGCGACCCTGCTCCGATCTTTTTATGGCGGCGGCTATATCCTGAAAACCGTCGGTGCCGATAAACAAATCGACTTCGGACAGCTGTTCTTTCAATTGTTCGCCGTAGCGCTGAACTAGACAGCCCGTAACAACCAGCTTGACAGCAGGATGACGCACCTTCACCTGCCCCAGGCTGAGAATTTCGTCAATGGACTCCTCAACCGCAGGCTGGATAAATCCACAGGTGTTGACCAGGAGAAGATCCGCCTCTTCCGGAGACGAACAGACCCTGTATCCATCCTCCGCCAACAACCCCAGCATCACTTCGGAATCAACCAAATTTTTCGGACATCCAAGACTGATAAGATACAATTTTTTTTCCATAGCTGAAGTAAATGCTGTTTCGTCGACTTTTGCAATATTTTTTACGAAATGGTAAGGATCGAGATATGATCAATCATTTTGAATTTTGGATTTCGGATGCACCGAACCATAAAGATTTATCTCTCACAGAGGCACAGAGTTTTCTTTTTTCTGTATTTCTAAAAACTCTGTGTCTGTGAAAGACTTTTAGCAGATTATATTTCACGAACAGGAAAAAAAGATGGCACATCTTAAAATAGGCGATATTGAAATTCACTGGTTAAACGGCGGCGAGTTTGAACTGGACGGAGGAGCCATGTTCGGCGCGGTTCCCAAGGTGCTCTGGTCCCGGAAATTTCCGGCCGACAACGAGAACTACATCAAAATGCTTAACGCGGTCCTGCTGATCAAAACGCCGGACACCCTGGCTCTGGTGGATACGGGGCTTGGCAACAAATTAACCGCGAAGCAGAACGAAATTTTCCGGGTGACTAAGCCCTGGAGAGTGATTGACGACCTTGCCGCTCTGGGAATCACCAGGGAAGAAATAGACTATGTCATCCTCACCCATTGCGATTTTGACCATGCCGGCGGAATCAATATGTATGACGGGAAAGGACAAACACAATTAACCTTTCCCCGGGCAAAACACCTGCTCCAGGAAAAAGAATGGCACGATGTTCTCCATCCCTGCAGAAGATCGGCGGAAACTTACTGGCCCGTGAACTTCAACGAACTGAAGGAGAGTGAAAACCTGCTATTGACCGATGGAGACCAGGATGTTTGCGAGGGAATCCGCCTAATTTTTACCGGCGGCCACACCCGCGGCCATCAAATTGTCGAAATCAGCTCCCAGGGAGAAACCGCTGTTCACATGGCCGATCTGCTGCCCACCCATATCCATTCCCATCCCCTGTGGATCATGGCCTATGACAATTTCCCTCTGGAGGTTATTGATCTCAAGGAAAAACTCATGCCAGGCTATATTAAAAAAGGGGCATGGTTTACCTTTTATCATGATATTTTCATGAAGGCGTGCCGCTTTGACGAACAGGGGAAGGTGGTGGAAAGCTGCTGAATAGTTAGAAAAAATTATCAACAAGGAGCTGGAAAAATTTTCGGGATTGTTTCCTGAACGATTTTGACAGAAAACCCGGCTGCCATTCCGGTTGGTAAAGCTCATCCGAGACCAGCATGGCACCGGCCACTTCAACCCCCCTGAAGGCGGCAACCGTATTGAGTGCGGCAAACTCCATGTCCACGCCCAGGATTCCCCTGTCGCCATACTCCGTCACCTTGGCACGGGTCTCACGAAAGGGGGCATCGGTTGTCCAGATCGGTCCCTCCTGAACACGGAACTCCGGTCGAAGAATATTCTTCAACTGGGTGCACAGATATTCCGAAGAATGTGGCTCATCCTGAAGCGGATAATGGTTTGAAGTGCCTTCTTCACTTACAGCCCATGTTGGCAACAGGATGTCGCCAACATGAAGTGATTGACTCAATGACCCGCACCAACCCAAAACAACAACTTTTGCAGCGCCCATGGCAATGAGTTTTTCCAGTGTCATGACGGCCATGGGCGCGCCCACGGCCGGTCCGGCCAGAAAAAAAGAAGATTCCGGTTGATTTATGACAAAAAGACTGCTGTGATACAGAAAAAATCTCTGCCCTTCTTGGGCCTTGGCGAATTGTGCCGCAGTATGGGCCTCGGCTGGGTTGATCAGCAAAAATCCGCCAACGGGAAGTTGCGGATCATTTTTTCCGCGCTCTGGATTAATGACACATTCTTTCATACAAAAAGTTTTCAGGTTCAAGGTTCAAGGTTCAGGGGTTCAGGACCGGAATCATCATAATTATTTTATCAAAATAACAAAAAATGCTCGACGGACGGGGCAGTCTTCTTTATCTTCATGCACTTGAATAGATAAGATCCAAAATATGCAACTCACGGTTTCATATCAATTCTAATCTGTGTAACCTGATATATCTCTTAGATTTTTATCTATTTTTATAAGTATTTTTGTAACTTTTTAAGTGGGGTCACCAAATTGCCCCAACCACCGTTCTGTAACTGTTCAGGAGTGCCCCATATCAGAGTCTACGCTTACCTGGGACTTCGA
>JAGHCC010000450.1 GCA_021160685.1 Desulfobulbaceae bacterium
CACCAGGCCTTTCTCCATTACCTCGCGAACCAGATGATTGGTGCGGTTGGTATTAATTCCCACCCAGGTTTTATCAACCATAATCATTTCCAGGGTATGGGCATATTTTCGTTTCGGATTATCCGATCTGGAAAGATAAACTTCATTGCCCGGCGTCAGGCAGCCTCTCATGCTTCCCGTGTTCGGGCAGTGAACAGTCATCTCACCGCCGTCGGAAAATTTCACATCCACAAGAAATCTTTTATATCGCCGCAGAAAAGTGGCGTGTTGCATTTTATGGTTAAATTTCATAGAGATATATCGTTACAGAGACAATTATGATGTTGCGTAAATTGCAAAAAAACTTGACAAATGAACCCAAAAGGGCAAGATAATAAAGTATATGTAAATTGTTAAGAGTGTGCCATGTATATTTAAACACTTTTTATCGAAATGGATCAAAGATTAATGGAAAGGAACAGGATAACAAAATACATATCCCTTGCAGCTCTGTTGCTCATGGTGACTGTTACGTCCACCGTTTCTGCCTTTGACTTTTCTTCTCCGACACAAACAGAGCGTGGCAGCCTTTTTTTCAAACACGGCAATCAGTTCGTTGTTTTGAAACCGGCCCACAACACCCTTTCGCTTCCATCTTTCAACAACTTTTTCCCGGCCACTGCGACACCGAAATTTCATTTTTCATTCACTCATAATTATGACCAGTCGGCAGGTTCTACTTCACGTAACAGTTCCCCTGGCCTGATGGCCCCTTTGGGGATCCCCCCCCTGCACCAATCGGCTTTCATGCCACGTGCAGAGTATCACCAGTTCACAGCAGGCGGCAACATGCAGCTCGGCCAGTTTTATGTCTCCTCTGAGTTCACGTGGGATATTACTAATGTTGAACTGAACGATACAACAATGGATGAAAAAAGTGCCGAGACCTTCTCCTTTGCCTTTGATACCGGCAAAAAATGGAAAAACACGCAAACCGGCCTGATGTACTATTATTCTTCTGGAGAAAAGAACCCGTTGCAACTGTCTAACCGACAACACTCCGGCCCCGGCTATATCCTGAACGGCGCAAATAACGGCATGCTGCCGTATGGTTCCGAGAACATGACGGATCTGGCGAATTTCGCACAGGAAAGTGGGATTCAAGCCCTTATTCTGCACTCGGATCTTGACGTGTCCGACCGTCTCCGTCTCCATGGCGGACTCATTTACGCCATGGGAGCCGAAGACCTGGCGGACATGAATATTTACGGCCTTGAAATTGACCTTGGCGCTTCCTACGCCATTTTCAACAATCTTCTCTATGAAATTAATTTCGGCTATCTTGATGCGGGAAGCATCATGAAACAGTTCAATGATACAAATGATCCTGATGATATGTTTCTTCTTACCCATCAGCTCACCCTGGAGTTTTAGTAAGCGATCACAGGCACCGCATCTTCGCCCAAACAGGGCGGCCAACATAGGGCCACTATAGTTGACTGCCCTGTTTGAACAAATCTGCAGCACCTGTGAACGCTTACCGAATAGGAGTTTGTCCAATAATTTTAGTCCTCGGTGAACTGTACGATTTTGAATCAATTCGGTTACAGTCGCTCTCTTTATAAAAGATTATCATTCAGTTTCTAGACCGTAGGCTAAAGGCTATTAGTTTTAGAAGTCTGAGAAGTAACAATCTCATCTCTCCTACAGTCTAAATGCCTACAGCCTATCGACCTGAGTAGTTACTACAAAAATATGAAACCTGTGGATATCCCGCAGGTTTTTTTTATTGCACATGATACAAAAAAAACCTTCAGCAAAATTCTCTTATCTTGCTTTTGCCAGCCTTGTCCCGCAACAACTGAGCCATGGCGTTTTTTCACGATCCGGCGGCGTCAGTCCTCCTCCGTATGACGCATTAAACATCAGCTACTACGTTGGCGATCAAGCGGAAAATGCTCGAAAAAACCGGCGGAAGATTCTGGAAGCACTTACCATGCCTTTTCTGGTCTCGTCAAAACAGATTCATGAAAAAAAGATTTATCGGGTAACGGAAACGCCGGCAAAAACGGAAAGCGAGGTTGACGGCTTTGATGGTCTGCTGACGGATATTCCCGGGGTTGCTCTCATGATCCAGCAGGCCGACTGCCAGGCCGTGCTGCTTTATGATCCGATCCGTCCCGCTGTCGCCAATATCCATGTGGGCTGGCGTGGCAGTGTTGCTGATATCATCGGCGAAACAATTCGTATTATGAAAAAATATTATCGTACCAATACTGAAAATCTTCTGGCTGCAATCAGTCCGTCCCTGGGAAGCTGTTGCGCAGAATTCGTCAATTTCCGACGGGAACTTCCCTGCTCATTGCATGGGTACCAAACCAAACCAAATTTTTTTGACTTTCCGGCAATCAGCCGGGATCAGCTGACCAGTGCGGGAGTTCTGCCGAAAAACATTGAAACTGCCGGAATCTGCACGAAATGTGACCCCAACTTTTTCTCATATCGACGCGAGACAATAACCGGGCGCTGCTGTTCGGTGATAGGGCTGCTATGAATGCCCGTTCAACAGCACTAAATATTCTCTGCCAGCAGGCGGAGAGCGGCCAGCCTATTGATATGCTCATGGAGCAACAGATCAAGAAAGAAAATCCGGCTGATACGCGAGACACAAATCTAACCATGGCCCTGGTCTATGGCGTGCTGCGGCAACGAAGATATCTGGACTACGTGATTGCGTCTTTTGCAAAACATCCTCTACGAAAAATGAAACCCAGGACCCTCCAGGCCCTGCGGATCGGCGTGTACCAGTTGCTTTGCATGGATCGTATTCCCGCTTCGGCGGCAATCAACGAGACCGTCCAGGCCCTGAAGAAGGCAAAACAGCCGAAATGGCTGATAAACTTTGTCAACGGCGTCCTGCGTAACGTGGCCCGCAAGCCAGAACAACTCCTTAAGGCAAAAAAAGGGCTGCCTCCGGCAGTCCGGGAGAGCCACCCGGACTGGCTTTATGAACGCTGGAGCCGGAGATATGGCGATAAAACCGCTCTTGAAATCTGCCGCAGCAACAACTCTCTTCCGGTCCTGACCCTGCGGCTGAACAGAAAAAAAATCTCTCCGGAGGAATATCTGAAGAGGTTGGCTGGTGCAGGAATTCAAGCCAGACAGAGCGACATAATCGCGGAGGCCCTCCACCTTGCCGGTTACAGAGGAGCCATTTCCGCTCTGCCCGGATACGACCAGGGATTTTTTCATATTCAGGATGAAGCAGCCCAACTTATTGTCTCCCTCTTTCAGCCCTTTGAACTGGGGGGACGTTACCTGGACAGCTGCGCCGGCCTGGGCGGCAAAACAATACAGCTTGCCGAACTGCTGCCGATAGAAAGCACGCTTACGGCTGTGGAACCAAACAAGACACGAATCCGCCAGCTGCGGGAAAACCTTAAAAGAATGGATGCAGCCGCTGATGTCTCCATTTTCCAGGGCAGCATGGAGGAATTTCAACAACAGAAGAAGGCACTCTTCAGTCATATTCTTGTTGACGCTCCCTGCTCCGGTCTGGGTGTCATCAGACGCCACCCGGACATCCGCTGGAACCGGCGGCCGGAAGATCTTCTTTCTTTTCAAAAAAAACAGCTTGCTCTGCTCCAAACGGCTGTTGCCATGCTGGCTCCCGGTGGGATCCTGGTCTATGCCACCTGCAGCATGGAACCCGAAGAAAATGATGAGGTGATCCGCCATCTTCTAAAAAATCAGCCGGAAATGTCTGTTGAACAACCGGCAATTCCTCCTGGAGCCAATGGTTTTCTTGATGAACAGAAATTTTTACGGACCATTCCAGCCCCTCTTCATGACGGCTTTTTCGCGGCAAAATTGCGTAAGGACTGAGAGTGACCCTCTGCCCCTTTGCCCCTCTGAACCTTTGCCCCTCTGAACCTCTGAACCTCTGAACCTCTGAACCTCTGAACCTCCACAAAAAATGGAACCAAAACAAATCTGCATCCGTGGCGCCAGGATGCACAATCTTAAAAATATTGATGTGGATCTGCCGAGAAACAGCCTGGTGGTCTTTACCGGACTGAGCGGCTCAGGCAAATCAAGTCTTGCCTTTGACACCCTGTATGCTGAAGGACAACGGCGCTATGTCGAATCTCTCTCCACCTACGCCCGCCAGTTTCTCGGTCAGATGGACAAACCAGAAGTCGATTCCATTGAGGGCTTGTCCCCGGCAGTCTCAATTGAACAGCGGACAACGAGTCGCAATCCTCGCTCAACAGTTGGCACGATAACGGAAATTTACGACCATCTCCGTCTCCTTTATGCCAGGGCCGGACACCCCTTCTGCCCGGTCTGCGGTGAAGAAATCAGACCGCAGTCAATCGAGGAAATGGTTACTATTCTACTGGCACTGCCGGAAGGCTCAAAAATTATCCTGCTGGCGCCCCTTGTTGAGGATAAGAAGGGAGAGCATCTGGACCTCCTGAGCCGGCTTAGCAAGGAAGGTTTTGTCAGAGCCCGGATTGACGGCGAGATCCTCAGCCTGGATCAGTCCATTAAGTTGAAAAAAACCCTGCGCCACACAATCGAGGCGGTTGTGGACCGATTAGTTATCAAACCGACCCTGGGAAGGCGTCTGGCTGAATCCGTCGCCGCGACGGTGAAGCTGAGCGAAGGTCTTTTATTGGTCAATTTTATTGAAACCGGCGAGAACCGGCTCTTCAGCGAGCGGGCCTCCTGCCGGAAATGCGCGATAAGTATGCAGGATCTGTCACCCCAGCTCTTTTCATTTAACAATCCAAAAGGGGCCTGCGAGGAATGCGGAGGGCTGGGGGTTAAACAGTTTTTTGATCCGACCCTGGTCATTGCCGATCCAAATATGAGCCTTAGCC
>JAGHCC010000176.1 GCA_021160685.1 Desulfobulbaceae bacterium
ATGTCACCTTTGAGATCACCGAGGGATCCATTATCAAGGATCCCGATCTAGCCCTGGAGATCCTGACCCGGCTGGCGCAAATGGGCATCAATATCTCCATTGACGACTTCGGGACAGGGTATTCCTCGCTGGCCTATCTCAAAAAACTGCCGGCCTCGGAATTAAAAATTGACAGATCCTTTATCAAGGACATGCTGAAAAACGAAAACGATGAAGTAATTGTCCGTTCAACCATTGATCTTGCCCATAACATGGGACTCAAAGTCGTTGCCGAAGGTGCAGAAGAGAAAGAAACAGTTGCTCGTCTGAAATCACTTGGCTGTGATATCATTCAAGGGTATTATTACAGCAAACCACTCAGCGGCAATGATTGCACCGAATGGCTCCACTCTCATGGCCGCGGAGATATGAACAATATGTAAGCGTAAATCAGTAGGCTTAGAGAACGGTTACACAATATCAACCGGGGGTGATGTGATGAGCACGCAACTTTCTTTTACCAAATTCGAAAACAAACTTCTTCCCGATTACAGACACAAAATCAGCACGGCTGAATCCACCGAGGATGTAAAAAAATTTTTCGTTTATACATCCCTTGAACTCTTCCGGAAAATCCTTCCTGAAAAAACTGATTTTGACTATGGCGATATCACCCTTACGCCGGGCGGAGATTCCTCTTTCACATTGACTGAGCGGCTTCAAGCATCAACGGAATTCTCCACGACATGGGCCGATTCGGACCTGAAGCATATTCTTTCCCGTCTGGCTGAAACAGCAATAAACAGGTATAAACACCTGGAAAAGAACCCGGCGAAAACCGAGGCGAAAATCAGGAGGTAGGAAAGGGGAAGCCCGCTCTTACCCGCTCTCCCATGCCAACTATCCGCCAGGAGATAATTGACCTCTTAAGCGAGGAAGAACTGAATGCCATGGAACTCTCCCAGCTTCTGGGAATTCCGGAAAAAGAGGTCTTTGAGCATCTTGAACATGTTGCCCGGACGGCAAAGGTTCATGGCAGGAAATTCATTATCCATCCATTCCTCTGCCTGAAATGCGGTTTTTTATTCAAGGATCGCGATCGTCTCAGCCGTCCCGGTCGTTGTCCGCGCTGCAGGGAAAGCCACATTCGCATGGCCACTTATAGTATTCAATAAATCTATAAAAAAGGGTCAGAGGGGCAAAGGGACAAAGGGACTAAGGGCAAAACCCCTTTGCACCTTTGCCCCTCTGACCCTTTGCCCTTCTTATTAATGCTTAAACGACCGCTGGCCAGTAAACTTCATGGCCACCTTAGGATCGGCCTCGTTACAGGCCTCAATGCTCTCATAATCACGCATTGAGCCGCCGGCCTGGAGGATGGCGCTAACCCCCTCCACGATGCCCACATCAACGCCGTCCCGGTAGGGGAAAAAGGCATCGGAGATCATGACCGAACCAGTCAGCCCGCCTCGATCTTCTTTTGTTTTAGCGTCAATTCCCTCCTTGTCCGCCTTGTCCCGTGTGCCCTGCTCGACTTCCATGGCCATATTTGCGTAAGGAAGGCCGAATTTGTCAAAACAGAGAATATCCGCATACTTTGTATAGGCCTTGTGAACAGCGATCTCGGCCACTCCGACCCGATCCTGCTCGCCGGTGCCAATACCCACGGTGCAGCCGTCCTTGACATAGATCACCGAGTTGGAGGTAACCCCATGCTCCACGGCCCAGCCAAAGAGCATATCGTCAATCTCATGCTCGGTGGGCTGCCGATCACAACGGTACTCCTTATCCTTGCGTACCGTGACCGCGTCCTTTAAGTCAGCCGGCGTGCGGATGGAATTGACCGCCGAACGCTGGGCAATGATGCCGCCGTCAATCAAACTCTTGAAATCCACAAAACGATAATTTTCAAAATCGGCCAGACGGTCGATACGGGCCATCTTGATGACCCGCAGATTCTTGCGTGCCTTGAGTATTTCCAGAGTCCCCTCTTCAAAGTCCGGAGCGCAGACAACTTCAAGATAATTCTGGCTGAGAAGTTCGGCGGTCTCCAGGTCAACGGCCCGGCTCATGATCACGGCCCCGCCAAAGGCGGCAATGCGATCGGCCCGGTTAGCCCGATTATAGGCGTCGGCCAGAGACGAACCCAGGGACGCGCCGCAGGGATTATTGTGTTTCAAGATGACTGCCGCAGGCCGGTCGGTCAGGTACTTCAGAATATTCAAACCATTGTCGATATCCGTCAGATTAATCTTGCCCGGATGCTTGCCCACCTGCAGCATGTCTTCCACCGAGATGCCACTCACCAAACCATTGCCCGGCTCGATAAAGCTGCACTCTCCAAGGACGAGATTACCGTTGACCAACTCATAAAGGGCCGCTTCCTGATCGGGATTTTCGCCGTAACGCACCCCACGTTCATCAACTGAGCCATCCTCCAGAGTGATCTTCCAGGTCCGTTTGCGATAGATCAGGGTTTGATCATCAAATGATATCTTCATTTCCATGGGGAAATGATCCCCTAAAATCGTTGTATACATTTTTTTGAGATCTTGAGCAGCCATGACTCTCCTCTTCTGTAAATTTTTGAATTGGATAAAATTACAAGTTGCCGGCAACTTGCCTATCAACCTTTTGACTCGACGCCAAGGGTAAGAGTTCACCAGCACCTCATCTTCGCCCGTTTTGGCCTTCTCACATAGAGGAGCTATAACAGCGAAGCGGTGTCATCGAAGTCCCAGGTAAGCGTAGACTCCGAACGAACGAATCTAAGGCACTGGTAAACCCTTACAGACCTGAGGTTACCAAGATTTGTAGCCCCTGATGAACTATTACCGCCAAGGGGTTTACTGCCACGCATGAACGTCACGCAGAAACGCGCTGAACTCCCAGCCCGTCAGCTAAACATCAACAGCTTGAACAACCTACCTGAATTCGATAAAAAAATCAGCTGGAAAACAAACAGAGGAGATTTTGCCGGTTGCTTGAACAAGCTTCACGGGTTTTTAAATACAAAAGGAGCAACAGAAAACAAATCTGCGCTCCTTATAATCAAGTGCACCTGGGCTGGTCCCGGCGCAATGAACAGAGTCCGCAGAACAGTCTCACACTTCAGAACGTAACAGGCGAACCACAGTGTCAATCACCTCCGAGGCCTCGGCGCTCTTGATGAT
>JAGHCC010000358.1 GCA_021160685.1 Desulfobulbaceae bacterium
CAATGGCGGTTTTACCGACTCCGGGCTCACCGATCAAAACCGGATTATTTTTGGTCCGACGGCTTAAGACCTGGACAACCCGACGCACTTCATCATCCCGGCCGATCACCGGATCAAGCTTACCCCGTTTCGCCAGATCAGTCAGATTCTGAGTATATTTTTCCAGGGCCTGATATTTTTCCTCCGGGTTGGGGTCCGTGACCCGCTGAGTTCCGCGAATATCCACCAGGGCCTGTAAAAAACTCTCTTTTGTCACCCCTCTGTTTTTGAGAAGTTCAGCCGCCTTGGAACCACTTTCGTCCAAAATGGCGAGAAAAAGATGCTCTTGGCTGACATATTCATCCTTCATGTCAGAGGCAATCTTAAAGGCCTGATCAAGCACTTTTTTCAAACGCTGAGAAGCATAAACCTCGCCAAAGCCCCCGCCGCTGACCTTGGGCAGCGTGGCCAGCAGTTGATCAACCTCACTCAAAATAAGATGCGGATCCGCGCCAAGCTTACGCAGAACCGGACTGACAACGCCGTCCTCCTGCTGAATGACAACTTTTAACAGATGCTCCGGTAGAATCTCTTGCTGCCCGTTCTGTTCCGTCAAACTCTGGGCCGCCTGGATGGCTTCCTGGGACTTCATGGTAAATTTATCAAATTGCATCGCTTATCCTCACAATTGTATATCTTTTAAAAAAAAAGATTTTATTGAATACAAGATCCACTGTTCTCTGTGGGAACCGTGGTCAAACATGTTCATATAAACTGATAAGTTTGCGAGGAATCGTTGTCAAGCAGAGGAAAAACAAAGAGGGCGGGAGATGCCTGGGTAGATTACTGCCGAACCGGAATTAAAAAAAAATGAAACCCCGGAGAAAGACGGTGAACTATTGGGTGAAATGAACTTCTCTCATAAGTAATCCCGCAGGATTTCTGCGGGCTTACCTTCAAAGGCATTACGATATTTATGAGTAGTTCTCGAAATTTTGTTACTTAGAAGGTGAGGCTAAATAATTACCCCAACCATCATCCTGCAACTTCAGCAGTGCCCCATATGTGCACAGATAAGTGCAGACTTCGAGCAGACTGATGAACTATAGTAGTCCTATGTGAATCAGCCTGAACGCGTGCAGGTAAGCATAGACCCCAGATGGGTGCTGCTGAACAGTTACTCTTGCAAGTTACTCCAGGCAGACCCTGCAACGCCCTGTTTTTTTGGCCTGATAGAGAAATTCATCGGCTTTTTGAATCCATTCTTCTTTGGATAAATCAGGATGCCATTGCGCAAGACCGATACTGACCCCTAATTTTTCTTCAGGTTTTGAAAAAATATCAAGCTGATCCACGGCCTTACAGAGACGTTGGCCAAGATGATGAGCCGCTTGCAAATCAGTATACGGAAGAACAAGTAAAAATTCATCTCCGCCCATCCGGACCAGAATATCACTGCTACGCACCATCTTCGCAAAGGTCAGGGCAACCTGGCGCAGGACTTTATCCCCTTCAGCGTGCCCGAGTTGATCATTGACCTGTTTAAACTTGTCAAGATCCATGCTGCACAGGGTCACGGGAAAACCGTGGCGTCTGGCGCTGGCAAGCAGGGGAGGAATTTGTTCATCAAAAACCCGCCGGTTTGCCAGTCCCGTCAAGCTATCCTGCCGAACCTGATCAAAAAGATCTTCATAATCAAGAGCCCGTTGCAGGGGTTCACTCAAAACCTCCAGCACATTATCAAACATTTCTGCTTCATCCGTGCCGATCTTTCGATGCTTACGGACGAGAAGCAGTCTGCCGCTTGCTTCCAGGGAACCAACAGACCGACTATGGACAAAAAATTGATTCTGATCCCTGCAAAGACCGTCGTGTTTTTTTGCAGAATCGTTAAAGGCTTCTTCAGCAACCTTAATTACCCCACGCCGATCCGGACCGTGGCCCGAACAAAACATATACTTTCGCTGGCGGTCTATGTGATTATAGCCGATAAGATCATGCTTCAAAAACGGCGTCAGCCAGACAGAAAATGTTTCTATCATGCTGGTCAGGTCAAGGGCGCGGGCCAGTCTGGCATGTAGATCATTGATCTTTGCGAGCCATTCCGAATCCTTTTTCATCCGGTTCAGCTCGGCAATGAGGCTGGTTAACTCACTGGGATTGCTCTCAACATGATTGATTGTATCTAGAAAAGAGACGGCAACATTCATCTTAAAACTCCTTCTCCATTTTTTCTCGGCCCTTTAAGCGCCATGTGTCAATATAATTTCTTTCTAAACAATCAATGCTATTTTTATGCCGAATCAAACCACCCATAGATCTTAACGACAAGAAACCAAAAAACTTTACGTAACAATGTAAAATTGCACATATAATTTTACTTTATTTTTTAGATAAAAAATCCTTTAAAGCATAATTATGTCTTGATAGAAGGAAATTTATTCCTCATCCTGCAGTTCTTGCCTGGTGTTTTTCACATTTGATGTCAATAAAATGACAGATTTCGCTCATCTCAAGGAATGAAAATCAATGATGGAAATCAGGAGAGAAAATCGTATGTAGTGGGAGAAAGACGAATATGACAACAAAAAAAGGTCATTTCCTGTACGGAAATGACCTTTTAAAAAACGACTAATTAATGAAAAAACTAATCTAAGCAATCA
>JAGHCC010000455.1 GCA_021160685.1 Desulfobulbaceae bacterium
ACCTACGCCATCACAGACACTATCGGCCTGACCGTTGACTACGTCTATGAGGATGTAAATAGTGACCAGGATTATGTCTATGGTGACGAAGATGGTGATTATCAGTCTCTGATGACCTATCTGACTGTTCGATTCTAGTCAGCTGATTTAGTCATTGATTGACAAAAAAACGGGAGCCATTTGGCTCCCGTTTTTTTATGCCTTAAAATTGATGAGCACGTAAAAAGTCTTTTTTCACCACAGAGCACACAGAGAGCACAGAGAAATTCTTTTTATTACGATTAGTTGTCTCTGTGGGCTCAGTGTGCTCTGTGGTTAATTTATAGTTTTTACGAGCCCATCAAAATTAATTTCCCTTGAAATGAATTTCAGCATCCGAGGGTCGGACATAGATCGGTCCAACCAAGGCAGTGTCCAGAAAATTATTACTCTGCCATTTGTTGATGGCAAGAAAGCCGATGGCGGAAGCCTTGGGCAGAATAAGCTGGGACGGCGCGAAGAGGACATGTTCTCCAAGCTTTTCCCGGAAAAAATCTGCATAAAGTTCAGCGCCGTCGCCCAGAAGGATGACGGGCTCTGTAATTTGTTCCGTAAGTTTTTGTGGTGTGACGGCCAGGTAATCAGAGATTCTTTTTGTCTTCTCACCTTTGACCCGGTAAAAAGCCGCGTACACCTCTTTTTTCCGCGCGTCCAGCACCGAACAGATAAGATGTCCGGCATGGGGCAGTTGAGCGGCAAGCCCATCAAGGCTGGATACGCCCATGAGGGGAAGATCTGTGGCCATGGCCAGTCCTTTGGCTGTGGCAAGACCAATGCGCAGCCCGGTGAAACTGCCCGGCCCCAGACTGATGGCTATTCCGTCAATATCATCCCAGCTAATCTCGCAGTTTTGCATGATATAATCAATGGATCCCAGCAGTCTTTTTGAGTGGGTCATCCGGGAAAGGAGGCTGAATTCGCATAAACACAGGTCACCGGAAACCAGTGCCACGCTGCCGCACAGGGTCGAGTTTTCAATGGCCAGAATCAGCGGCTTTGTCTGTTGCAGTTCTTTCTTTTTGTGGGCCATGATGTGGTTGGAATAGAGTGAGAGTGAGTAAAATCCCCCCTGACCCCCCTTCGAAGTCTCACAGGCTCGCTATCTGAAAAGGGGAGGATTAAAAAACTTCTTTAGGGAAGATAAGATTTTCCTGCTTTCAGATAGTGAGCCTGCAAGTCCTCGAAGGTTGGAGCATGAAGTCCCCCTTTGAAAAAGGGGGATTTAGGGGGATTTTTGTAATCGTAGTCTTGCTTCCATTGTTTGAAATATAACCTCAACTACAGCATCTGTTTCAAGTAAGACCTGCCTGCTGTCAAAACGGAGCACATCCAGCCCGAGTCGGCCCAAATAGGCATCTCGCTGCCTATCTTTTTTTGTGTGATCTTTTCGTCTATGTTGAGACCCGTCAACTTCAACAACCAACTTTGCCTTCGGAGCGAAGAAATCGACAATATAATTACCAATGGGTTTCTGCCTGTAAAATTGAATACTTAAAAGTTGTTTGCGGCGCAGGCGTGACCAAAGTTTTTGTTCGCTATCTGTCATTTCAGAACGTAAGTTGCGCGCGTTTTGTTTAAGATTGCGTGTGTATGTAAGCATGGTGGGCCGCCATCTGGTAATGTATAGAAAATCCCCCCTAACCCCCCTTTTTCAAAGGGGGGAATAAAAAAAGCCTAATTTTTCAGATAGCGAGGCTGTAAGACTTCGATAGGGAATAAAAACTTTTCTTTTTTGAGAAAGAGAGCCTGCAAGTCCTCGAAGGTTGGGCCATGAAGTCCCCCTTTAAAAAAGGGGGATTCAGGGGGATTTTTTGATTGAACAACAACATCTCATCAGGTCTAATTCTGTTCCCTGTTCCCTGTTCCCTGTCACCCCTTGGCAAATATTCGGGCCAGATCATTGTAAAAAACAAAAATCATCAGGCTGATCAGCAGAAAAAGACCGAATTGTTGGAATTTTTCCTGGGTCTGTTGTTCAAGCGGTTTTCCCCGCAAGGCCTCAAGGCTGAAAAAGAACAGATGGCCGCCGTCAAGCACGGGAACGGGCAAGAGATTGAGTATCCCAAGATTAATGCTGATCAGTCCCATGAAGTACGTGAGGTTGATCCAGCCGGCCTCAAGCTGCTGACCTGCCATCTGGGCAATTAAAATAGGACCGCCAAGTTCGGAAGCAGGAACAATGCGCTGAAAAATTTTAACGATTCCCATGACAGTAAGGTAGATAAATGTCCAGGTCTGGGCCAGGCCGGCCATGAAAGAGTCAATCAGGGAACTTTTTTCATAAATAACTCTGGTGCTGCGGGAGATACCGAGAATAAACCGTTTGCCGACCACTTCACCGAAAATGCTTTTGATCTCATCCATCTCAGGCGTACCGGTCAGGTGAAGGACCTCGTCGCCACGCAGGATCGAGAGTTCAACCTCCATGCCGTTACTGTCGCGAATCAGCTCGGAAACATCCTGCCATTCCCTTGTCTCTGTACCATTAATTGAGAGAATGATATCATCGTCCTTGAGTCCGGCTGCCTCGGCCGGCGAGTCTTGAGTAACCGCACCGATTTGTGTGCCGGATTCAGGCTCAGGGATGCCGGCAATGGCAAAGATAAGGAAAAAAAGCAATACGGCAAAGAGCAGGTTGGAGACAGGGCCGGCAGCAACGATAAGAAAACGCTGCCAGACCGGTTTCGAGGAAAAGGCACGGTCCGCGTCATCCGGTTCCACATCTTCCTCTGGTTTTTCTCCAAACATTTTGACATAGCCGCCCAGTGGAAATCCGCTGATCAAATATTCGGTTTCACCATATTTTCTGCCATATACTTTTGGCCCGAAGCCAAGGGAAAATTTAAGCACTTTGACATTGAAGAGTTTGGCAATAATAAAATGGCCGAATTCATGGACAAAGATCAGTAGACCGAGAACAACGATAAATGAGATGATTGAGTTCATTTTAATAAATTAATTTATTTTCAATAAGTTACAGACGAGGGGCAAAGGGTAATCCTTAACTTCACACTCGGATGAATTTGATGTTTCCTTCAACCTTTTACCTTAACCCTGCTGAGCCGCCTTCATAGAGAACGCCTCGATGACGGACTCGGCCTGGAGTCTGGCCGCAAGATCGGCATCAAGAACAGTTCCAACATCCTTTATGTCTTCTCTCGGCAGCCGGTTGACGGTTTCAGCGACAACAAGTCCTATTTCAGGAAAACGGATTCGCTTGGCCAGAAAGGCTTCCACGGCCACTTCATTGGCGCCGTTTAAAACCGCAGGCAGTGTGCCGCCTTTCTTGCAAACCTGATAGGCAAGGCGCAGGGACGGAAAACGGTCAAAATCGGGGGCAAAGAACTGCAGATTTGGGCAGCTGCTCAGCTGTAAACGCGGTAAGGCAATTTTGAGGCGTTCAGGATAAGATAGAGCATAACCAATGGCAATTTTCATATCGGGAATGCCCATCTGTGAAATAACGGAACCGTCCCGATATTCCACCAGGGAATGAACAATACTTTGGGGATGAATCAGGACCTCAATATCCTCTACCGGGATGTCAAAGAGCCACCTGGCCTCGATCACCTCAAGCCCTTTATTCATCAACGTTGCGGAATCAATAGATATTTTTTTGCCCATGTCCCAATTTGGATGATTCAAAGCCTGCTCCGGCGTAACCTGCCACAGTTCCGTTATGTTTTTATCGCGGAAAGGCCCACCCGATGCAGTAAGGATGATTTTATTTATATCCTTTTTTCTGCCGGCGCCAAGAGCCTGAAAAATAGCGTTATGTTCACTGTCAATGGGCAGAAGTTCAACATGATGGCGCTGAACGGCTTCCATGACCAGGTTGCCGGCCATGACCAGGGTTTCCTTGTTGGCAAGAGCGATATTTTTATCGGCCTGAATCGCGGCAAGGGTGGGCATGAGGCCTGCCGCACCGACAATAGCGGAAACCACCGTGTCTGCATCTTTGAGGGTGGCCACCCGGATATTGCCTTCCTGGCCGGTAGAAATTTTTTCACTCCATCCGTCGCCGAGGCTAGATGCCAGCTCCCGGGCTAGGTCGTCGTTTGCAACCGAGACAAAAGAGGGATTGAATGCCTCAATCTGATCGCGCAAGAGGGCAATGTTGGTCCCTGCCGCGAGTCCGGCGATCTTAAAGCGGCCGGGAAATTGGCGAACAATTTCAAGGACATTGCGGCCGATTGAACCGGTGGAGCCAAGTAAAGAGAGTGTCTTTGTCATATTATTCCGCTATGAAGGGTATAAAAAAAGACCGGAGCCGTCATCAGCAGGGAGTCAATTCTGTCGAGAATTCCGCCATGACCAGGCAAAATCGTACCGGAATCCTTAACGTTCATGGTCCGCTTAATGACTGATTCCGTCAAATCGCCAAGCACACCTAGACAGGTCAAAACAAGGGCGGCAAGAGAAAGCCGGTACAGGGAAATATCGGCTAACAGAAAAGCGGCAACAGCTGTGCCTCCAGCCACACCGGCCACCAGGCCCCCTCCAAAACCCTCAATGGTTTTTTTTGGGCTGACAGCAGGACAGAGCTTATGTCGGCCAAGTGATTTTCCGACGAAATAGGCGCCGGTATCCGAAGCTACTGTGATGATTGTTAGAAAAAGAAGCAATGCCGTTCCTTTTTCAAAGGTCATAATTAAAATCAGGTGGGCCGGTAAAAAACCGGCATAAAAAATGCCAAAACATGATTTGAGTAGAGCGTCGAAAGGATTTTTCCGGGCCGAATAGGTTCCAATCAGCAGGCCAGTCATGATAATAAATCCGACAATAAGACCGGCGGCGGCATACTCAATTTGGCCTGAACAGGAGGCCAGCACAGGTAAAAGGCCAGAGAAGAGAAAGAGCGCTTGGAAGACTTTACCCTCCTGTCTCAAGGCCATGGCGTAATATTCATGCAGAGCGATTGCAGCAGCAACGCTCAATAGCAGCCAGATCAGGAAAAAGGAGTTAATATAGAGAAGAAGAAGCCAGCTGCCCATGGCCAGCAGGCCGGTGATAATTCTTGTTGTCATTGTTTTGACATGTCCACTTGTAAAGCGCTAGATCGCGTCAGTGTAAGCGATCACAGGCACCGAATCTTGCCACGATCAGGTCGATTGACATAGAGGGGCTATAGTCACCCGCCCTGCTTGCGGCAATCTCCGGCACCTGTGATCGCTTACCGGATAGGAGTTTGCCCAAATTTTGGAGAATGTCACCCTGTGATTGGTTATGCGTCATTTTGTCACGACAACCTGTTCACCTGTTTGACCAAAACGTCTTTGTCGTTTTTGAAAATATTGTATTGCGGTAAAAAAATCGTCTTTGCTGAAATCCGGCCATTTGATGTCGGTAAAGTAGATTTCTGAGTATGAAGTCTGCCACAAGAGAAAGTTGCTTAATCGGGATTCACCGCCGGTGCGGATAAGAAGGTCAGGATCAGGAAGGCCGGCGGTATAGAGCTGGCTGATCAGAACGTCCTCGGTGATTTGTTCAGGTTGAAGTTTTCCTTCAACGCAGAGTTGTGCTATTTTGCGAGTTGCTCTGAGAATCTCGTCACGTCCGCCGTAAGAGAGTGCCAGATTGAGAATCATGCCGGAATTTGAGGCTGTTTTTTCAATGGACTTCCTGAGAACCGACAGGACTTCTTTCGGCAGATTTTCTTGTTGACCTATGCAGCGGAGCTGAATATCATTCCCCAGCATGGATTCCAGTTCGTTTTGCAGGTAGGATTTCAGGAGAGACATGAGACCGGAAACTTCAGAGGCGGGGCGCTTCCAGTTTTCCGTGGAAAAGGCATAAAGTGTCAGGACCGAGATCCCCATCTCACGCGCCGCCTGGACAATTTTTTTAACTGTACCAGCTCCGGCCTGATGTCCTTTGAGGCGCATCATACCTTTGGCCTTGGCCCAGCGACCATTGCCGTCCATGATGATGGCAACATGTTTCGGGATGTTCAACTCAATTTTTTTCAAACTTTGTTCCGTTTCATCACGTTTTCTTATTGTAAAAGGTTGCCGGACAGGAGCAAAGATTTTGAGGATGTGTTGCCAAATTGAACGGCCTGTGGTCAGGATATGGAGTTAAACCTCCATGACCTCTTTTTCTTTTTCAGCCAGAATAGTGTCAATTTTTTTGATAAATTCATCGGTTTGTTTCTGGGCATCATCCTGAAATTTGAAAAGATCGTCTTCCGATATTTCTTTATTCTTTTTCTGTTTTTTTAAGCTGTCAATCGCTTCCCGGCGGCAGCTTCGAATTGCAACCCGGAAATCCTCACTGGTTTTTTTAACCTGCTTGACCAGCTCCTTGCGGCGTTCCTCGGTGAGTTGCGGAATGGAGATGCGGATGATTTTGCCGTCGTTTATCGGAGTCAGGCCAAGGTTTGATTTTAGAAAGGCCTTTTCAATAGCGGCCAGGGTTTGCGGATCCCAGGGCTGGATAACAATCATTCTGCTTTCCGGAATAGTCAGAGAGGCGACCTGATTCAAAGGCATCATGGAGCCGTAGGAATCGACCTTGATTCCGTCCAGCAAGGCTAAAGA
>JAGHCC010000200.1 GCA_021160685.1 Desulfobulbaceae bacterium
CGGCGGGGAGTTTACTGTCATGCGGCCGTCATGGGCCCTGATCATTCCCAGTGAAGCATACAGCCCAAGTCCGCCTCTGCTCTTTTTCGTGGTCGGAAAAGGATCAAACAGCACCTCCATGAATTCCGGCGGGACTTGTGGCCCGTTATCGCCGATAATCACTTCAATTTCCTTCTGATGAGGGTGATAGCGGGTCCAGATCCCCAGATGTCCTCCATGGTCCATGGATTGCCTGGAGCTGTTGATCAGGTTAAAAAATATTTTGCTTAATCGTTTACTGTTCGCGGAAATCAGGGGGAGGTTCGGTGACAGATTGCGTAGCACAAGGATTCTATCCAGGCTCAGAACCGGTTCCATCACGCCCATGACCTCTTCCAGACAGCTGTTTACGTCCAGAGGGGTCATTTCAAGGAAATGAAGGGCTGTTTCACGAAGTTCCTCCTCAACCTGGAGGCAATGATTGACCTGTTTCCTGATGGCTTTCAGTATTTCGCCATCTTTCCGGTTTTGAATATCCTTTTCAAGAAGCTGTGTATAACCGGCTATCAGCTCCAGGGGGCTGTCCAGTTCATCGGCAATTTCAGCCGCGAATTCAGTTAATGAAATTCTGCTTTCCCCGTGAGGCGGTTCATTGACAACCGCTGACGTGGTTGCCGTGAGCTCCATGCCGATCCCGTTAAATCCCCTGATTGTTCCCTGGTCATCCTTGTCTGATGTGGCCGTGATCAGCAGCCCATGAAGGGTCTCGTTACCAGTCCTGAACTCCGCCTTGAAATCCTTGAGAAAGCCACGGGTAAAAAGGTCATTCTGAAAGGTCTTCCACTGATTTTCTCCCGAAAAAAAAATCGATAGAGGTCTGTCAATGATGTTTTCTTTTTTGTCACCAAGAAAGTCAATAAAACTTGGATTTGCATCATTTATCCTGCCCTGTCCATCGCAGAAAAAAATGAAGTCTTTTGACTGGTGAAAGAGATCCCTGTATTTTTTTTCTTCTTTCTTGATGGTGCTGATTTGCGCGTTGACCTTCTGTTCCTGGTTCTGGTTGATCTGGCGCACGGCCATATGAGCTTCTTTCAGGCGGATATTCGTGTTGGCCAGGTCGCGGGCCTCATCGCGAAACAGATCTATTATTTCATGCATGTAGGCATAATAAAAAGTTAGAATACCGACGATGATAAATGTAATGGTGTTGAGACCTCCGGAGTAAGGAGTGATTTTTTTCCAGAGATCCTGATAGTCAAGAAGGATAAAAACGTATTTGAGAACATGGCCGATGGACCGGGATAATGCAAAAATCGTCAGAGCCATGCAAAGCCAGAAAAGGTAGCTCCAACGCATTTTTTTTGGTTCCAGTTTTCTGAGGCCATGGGTGTAATGGGTAGAGGCCAGGGAAAAGATGATCATCAGGCTTGAGCCAAAAAAATCCACAAGATAAACTGAAAATAATGAAATCCCGTTTTCCATCAGTCTTCTCTCCCTTGGTTTCTCAGCCTTCGGACAGTTTCCCGATACAGAGATCGTGTACCAAAGAAAAGAAAGAAGATGGCCGGCACGCACCAGATGTGATCGTGTTTCGTGAAGAAATAGATCCATTTTGTCAGGTCAAAGGGCGGTGCCAATCGGCGGCTCCAGAAGTCCGTTTCGGCAATAATGGCATTCTGGGGCAGGTAAACTTCAAGGGAATGAACAATCAGAGCATTGACATTCCACAGAAAAAAGAAAAAAAAGGAGAGGCGGATATAGCGCCAGGCAGTACCTTGGCCCAAGGGGAATTTTTTGAGATAGATAAAAAGAAACAGCATGGCTCCTGCAAAAAACACATGAGCCATCTGGTGGACATAAAGGCCTTCCGGCGCACTATGAACCTGTACCCCATATACCGCAGGAGGAAACACAAAGAGAAGCAGCAGAACAAAAACAGGAGGAAAAAGACGCGTGCTACAAGCCATCAGGGAAGGCTCCTTTGAGAAGAAATTTCCCGCAGGCACTTCAGGGCGTCGGACTCTCCCAGAACCAGGAGGGTATCGCCTTTACCGATTTCTTCCATGTACCTGGGATTGAAAATTTCCTCTCCGCTTTTTTTCTTAATTGAAAGCAGGATAATATTGCATCGTTCACTCAGGTTCGCTTCGATCAGGGTTTGGCCGGCAAGAGGAGATGCCGGCTCAACCTTGATCTCTTCAAGTTCAAGCAGGCGGTCGATGTTTCCGGTTCGTACGGATTCGGACAGAAAGTCAATAACGGTGGGCTTGGCCAGGAGCAGGGCCATTCTTCTTGCGCCGATTTCATAGGGACTCACCACATGGTCGGCGCCCGCCCTTTTTAATCTTTTTTGCGCATCGGCATGATCGGCGCGGGCGATAATCATGATATCGGGATTTAATTCCTTGGCGGTCAAGGTGATATAAACATTATCCGCGTCAGTTGGCAGGGCTGTGACAAGCGCCTGGGCTCGCTCAACTCCAGCTCTTTTCAAGGCTTGACTGTGACTGGCGTCTTCCAGAATGAACGGATGGCCTGTTTCTTCAAGTTCATGTTGACGATCCCTGTCTTTTTCCAGAATAACCAGGGGAAAATCATTGCCTAGGATCTGGGCGATGATCGTTCCAATTCGCCCGAAACCGGCAAGAATGTAATGTCCGCGAAAGTCGGCAATTTGTTTTTCCATTTTTCTTTTATCCAGAAAAGATTCGATACGGCCGCTGACAATGACCTCGCTCAAAACAGTAAACATGTAAAGGATGAAGCCTACCCCTATAACGAGGAGAAAAATAGTAAATATTCGCCCCTGGGGACTGAGTGAATGGGTTTCGCTGAATCCCACTGTTGTCAGGGTAATGATTGACATATAGAGCGAGTCGAGAAGGCTCCAGTCCTCTATCAGCCAATAGCCGATTGTGCCGACGAGAAGAATCAGGCTGGTCAGGATGATGCCACGGACCACTTGATTTGGGTAGCTGAAGAATTTCATTATATGGTGTTAGCTGTTTTTCGATACTAAGGGTCTGTCACAAAATAACTGTAACATCTCGCTTGCCTTTTTACCCATTTTCTGCGTTGCGAAAGAAACCACATAGTTCAACTATGCGTTTCCTTTCACGCCTTGAAAATGAACAAAAAATCGGCGCGATCTTATTACACTTATTTCGTGCCACACCCTAAGCCGAATATTTACCCCCGTTCATCTGTTTTCCTGTCCCCCTCAAATAGCTGACGTATTTCCTCCATGTGCCTGGTTCGGCAGAAAATAGAGACTGAATCCCCGGTCTGAAAGATAGTTTCGCTGCCCGGGGTCACTTCACTGTCGCTTCGTTTGATGAGCACAATAGAAGTGCTCTGGTGTAACGGCAGATCGGCCAGCCGTCGGCTCACGCAACTACCGGCCTTGCTGACGGTCAGTTCAGCAAAACCGACATCCTTGCCGCGGCGCAGAGCCGTCTGGTCCAGCATGAGCTGTTTCTGCTGCTTGCGCATGATTCCGACCTGATAGGCTTTCAGGATATCGCTACGGCTGATGAGTCCGACCAGTGTGTCGGGCTCCCGGCGGGAAATAACAGGCAGCCGGGCCAGATCACGGGGAGCCATTTTACGGATGGCGGACCAGATTGCTTCATCGGGGAACACCGTTACTGGCTGGGGCGTGGCCACATCAAGCACTTTGATATCTTTCAGGGGAATATGTTTTTTCTCTTCCGTCTCGTCTAAATTTTGTAAATTTCTCTCCAGATCCTGCAGCGACACCACTCCATACAGTTTGTTGTCCTGGTCAAGAACCGGAAATCCTTGCAGGCGTGTCTCCTGAAACAAGGCAAACAATTCAGTCAGGGACTGCTTTTGGGACACGGTGATGGGAGCCTGGTTCATGACCTCTTCAACCCGTACTCCCTGCATGATATCGAGATCCCGGCCCTGTTCAAAGTGAATTCCGCGTTTTGTCAATTTAATTGTATAAATAGAGTCCGGATACAGCCAGTGGGCCACACAAGAGGCGGTCATGCCCGCAGCCATCAACGGCAGAATAAGCATATAGTCATTGCTCATCTCAAAGACAATAAGCATGGCGGTCAGCGGCGCCCTGGCGGCGGCGGCAAAGACCGAGGCCATGCCGACCAGGGCATAGGCCCCGATCTCAATGGGAAAGTCAGGCGCCAGCCATTTGACGACATAGCCGAAGCAGCCGCCCAGCATGGCGCCGGTAAAGAGGGCGGGAGCAAAAATACCGCCTGAATTACCGGAGCCAAGAGTAAAGGAGGTTGCCAGAGGTTTGAGAAAAATCAACATGAACAGCAGGCCGAAAGAGGCGTGGCCCTGAAGCACCTCGGCAATAAAGTCAAAGCCCGAGCCATAGACATGGGGGACGTTGTCGAGAAGCGGTAGGCCCAGCCTGGAGTCACCGGGAAAAATTGACATCACGCTGGAAACATGGGGATAAAAGAAAGCAAGAATACCAAGAAGCAGAGCGCCGATGGCCGGTTTCACCATCTGGGGGGTGTTGAGGTCGTCAAAAAAATTTTCAAAAGAATTCAGCAGGTGAATAAAGAAAAGAGCCACCAGAGCCGAAAACAAGCCGAGAACAACATAGAGCAGAATTTCCCACGGAGAATTCATTCCGTAAGCAGGAACGGAAAAGGCGGGACTTGTTCCCAGAAAAAGCTGGCTGATAATTGAGGAGGAAACTGCGGCAATAACAACATTGCCGAAAACCGCAACCTTAAGATCACAGAGTAAGACTTCAACGGCAAAAATAATGCCGGCAAGGGGGGCGTTAAAGGTTGCTGCGATTCCCGCTGCAGCACCACAGGCAACGAGATTTTTGATGCGTTCGTCGGAAAATCCGAGCCACTGCCCCATGGCTGAGCCCAATGTTGAACCAACTTGAACAATCGGCCCTTCGCGGCCCGCCGAACCGCCGGTGCCGATGCAAAGAGCTGCGGAGAAAATTTTAGCCACGGCCACCCGCGGCCTTATTCTACCGCCTCGCAGTATAAGTGCCTGCATGACTTCCGGCACACCATGGCCTTTTGCCTCACTGGCAAAAAAAGCAATGATCGGTCCTCCCAGCAGGGCGCCGCAAACTGGAATAATAATGAGCCAGAGCCTGCCCAGGCCAGGGAGCATATTGGCGAAATCACCAAAGGCAAAATGATGAATAAGGGAAATGAGATGGATGAAAAAGACCGCAGCAAGGCCGGTGGCAGCACCGACACCAACCGAAAGGAACAGCAGCACGACGCCTTCACGTGGAGCCGCTCGATCAAGAAGTTTGGAAAAAAAACGTTTCTTCATATCTGATAAATGACTAGCCGGCTGTGCTGAAGGCTGACAAGCGAGCACAGCAAGACATCGAGAGGTATAGGGATAAAGGGAAAAGAGGAAAATCAGTAAATCATTCTGCTTTCCACCTATTCCACGTAAAACGAAAATGCAACTCTCATGAATCTAACAATCGGAAAGGATCTTGGCGACAAAAAAATGTCGTAATGGTGCGGACTGTTGGAAAGAGGTGGTGAAACGTGATTGGTTACTGTGATTTGGTTCTCACATTTGGGTTATAGATCTGGTAACGGTGAAAGACAATGGTGTCAACCGGGGTCTCGGGCCATTCTTTTTTGATCCAGGATCTGAGTTTACGGATCATTTCTCCACGGGCGAGAGAAAAATGCTGCAGCTCGTAGGCTGGGCGGTTGATGTAAAACTGGTAAATCATATTCCGTACAAAGGTTATTTTCTCTTCCGGAAGTTCTTCGTTTTCCTTGAGCAGAACGATTAAGGTCAAATCAATAGAGACAAAGATAGTCTCCTGGTTCTCCTGCCGGGTTGCCTGAATGAAAAAGGAGGGAAAGGACCATTTTTTACGAATGAGCCTGGATGAAACCGGAAGTTCGGGCGAGGCGACCGGAGCTGATTCCCCGGCATCTTTGACCTCCTCAATGA
>JAGHCC010000145.1 GCA_021160685.1 Desulfobulbaceae bacterium
ACCTTTGCGGTGGGCACGGATCCCGACATTGATCAGGTGAACCTGCAGAATCGGGTGCAGCTGGCCACCGCAAAACTTCCCCAGGAAGTGGTGGCCCAGGGGATTGATGTTCGCAAACGTTCTGCCGACATGATGGCGGCCATTAGTTTTTACTCGCCAAACAAGAGTCGGAACATGCTCTTTTTAAGTAATTATGTCAGCAGTAATATCAAGGATTCCCTGGTACGCCTCAAGGGGGTCAGCGATGTTTTTATCTTCGGGGAAAAGGAATACAGTGTCCGGATCTGGTTGAATCCTGAACGTCTGATCGGACTCGGGATGACAGCCGAGGATGTGATTTTCGCCATCCGTAATCAAAATGTCCAGGCCGCTGTCGGTTCCATTGGCCGGGAACCGATGGGAAACAACCAGCAGATGCAGTACATCCTGCGGGCTAAAGGACGGCTCACAGAAATTGAAGATTTCAAAAATATCGTTGTCCGCGCCAATGACATGGGTGGCCTGGTGCGGGTTCGTGATGTCGCCCGGGTGGAACTTGCGGCCAAATACTACAACCACGAGTCAACCCTGAACGGCACGCCGGCCGCGACAATCGCGGTTTATCGATCAACAAACGCCAATGCCATGGATACCATGCAGGAGGTTCGGGCCGAGCTTGAACGTCTTGCCGGCCAGATGCCCGAAGACGTCAAATATCAGATTATCCTTGATACCACCAAGTATATTTCAGCGGCCATTGATGAAATTGTCCTGACCCTGGGGCTCACCAGTTTTCTGGTTATTCTGGTTGTCTTTGTCTTCCTGCAGGACTGGCGGGCCACCCTTGTCCCGGCTATGACCATCCCGGTTTCCCTGATCGGTACTTTTGCGGTGTTGCTTGCCCTGGGTTACAGTGCCAATACCATTTCCCTCTTTGCCCTGATCATGGCCATCGGCCTGGTGGTGGATGACGCCATCGTGGTGGTGGAAAATGTCTACCGGATCATGGAGGAGGATGATCTCAGTCCCCGGGAGGCGGCGGTCAAGGCCATGGGCCAGGTCACCGGGCCGATTATCGCCACTACCCTGGTGCTCCTGGCAGTCTTTGTCCCGGTGGCTTTCATGCCCGGCATCACGGGTGAGCTTTATAAACAATTTGCCGTGACCATCTGTACCTCGGTGCTGATTTCGTCACTTTGCGCCCTGAGTTTGAGTCCGGCCATGTGCGCCACTGTTCTTCGGCCCCACAGACCTGTGCGCCGGGGTCCCCTGGCCTGGTTTAACCGCTTTATTGATGCTTCAAGACGAGGCTATGTGGCCGGATCTGCCTGGTTGATCCGGCGTCTGGTCGTGGCGCTCCTTGTTTTTGCCGCTGTCATTGGCAGCGCTTTTTACCTATTTTCAACACGCCCCACAAGCTTCCTGCCCCAGGAAGACCAGGGATATTTCTTTATGAATGTCCAACTGCCGGAGGGCGCTTCCCTGGCCCGGACCAGCAAGGTCATGGCGCAACTTACCGAAGAAATAACAAGTATCGGAGGGGTAAGTGACGTCATCGGCGTCAGTGGTTTCAGCCTGCTCAGCGGTGATGGTGATAACGTCGGCCTGGGAGTTGCAATTCTTGCCCCCTGGGATGAACGAAAGCGGCCCGATCTGCAGCTTGATGCCATTATCGGCCAGACCCAGGCCAAACTGGCCGCCATTTCCACGGCCAACAGCTTTGCCTTTGCGCCGCCTCCCATTATGGGGTTGGGTGCCAGCGGCGGCTTTGATTTTCGGCTCCAGGCCCTGGAGGGCCAAAGTCCCAAGGAGCTTGCCGGCGTCACCATGGCCCTGATGATGGCCGCAAACCAGGATCCGGCCCTGATGCGTGTCTTTTCCACCTACACGGCCAACACCCCGCAAATTTTTCTGAATATCGACCGCACCAGGGCCGAGTATCTCAAGATTCCGGTGAGCCGTATTTTCTCCACCCTCCAGGCCCAGCTGGGGTCGGCTTATGTGAACGATTTTAACCTGCATGGCCGCACCTATCAGGTTAAAGTTCAGGCCCAGGCCGGATACCGAAACTCCATTGCTGATATCACCAATCTCTACGTCCGTAGCGATAACGGCAATATGGTGCCCATGAGCAGCCTGGTAACCCTGTCAACGATTATCGGACCGCAGATCGTCACCCGTTATAATCAGTTTGCAAGTGCCCAGTTCAACGGCAATGCGGCCCCCGGTTTTTCCTCGGGCGAGGCCATGGATGCCATGGAGGGGCTGGCCGCCAAGACTTTACCGGCCGGCTATGGTTTTGACTGGTCGGCCATGTCCTTTCAGGAGCGCACGGCCGGTGGCCAGGTGGCAGGGCTCTTTGGACTGGCCCTGATCTGCGCCTATCTTTTTCTGGTGGGCCAGTATGAAAGCTGGAATTTACCGCTTGCCATTATTGTCTCGATTCCCGTGGCTCTTCTGGGTGCCCTGGTTGGCTTGTGGCTAATGGGATATTCTTTGAGTATCTATGCCCAGGTCGGCCTAGTTCTCCTGGTGGGCCTGGCCTGCAAAAATGCCATTTTAATCGTCGAATTTGCCCAAAAGCGGCGGGAAGACGGCCTTTCTGTGGCCGACGCTGCAGTGGATGGGGCAAAAATCCGATTCCGGCCCGTGCTCATGACCGCCTTTACCTTTATTCTTGGGGTGTTGCCCATGGTCATGGCGAGTGGCGCCGGTGCCGGCAGCCGCAGGGCCATCGGCACCACGGTCTTTGCCGGCATGCTGGCCTCAACCATGCTTGGCATTTTCCTGATTCCCTCACTCTATTATTTTTTCCAGACCTGCAGGGAAAAAGGGACGGCGTGGCGGAAGCGGCTTGGAAAAGAGGCGCGCCAATGAGACGAATGAAACAATGGATTCGTAAATATTCGGCTAGCACCCCATCTTTGAATGATCAGGCCTACTCGCATATGAATCAATATAGCTCGCAGACCTTATCGTCTAAATATGGGGCACTATCCAAACATTTACACTTTATTGCTTTTAGCACGGATTTAACTCCAACCCGAATATTTACATGGATCCAGACAACAGCCGCTGTCCTGTCTGCTGTTGTTGTCGGATTGCTCCTGTCCGGCTGCGCAATGGTCGGGCCGGATTACACCGGGGTTGAGCCGGACGCGTCGCCACAATGGCAGACTGAACTTGCCGGGGGCTTAAGCAGTGGAAAAACGACGCCGGAAGATTTGGCCCATTGGTGGACAACACTGGGTGATACGGATCTAAACCGTCTGATGGAGCGCGCTGTTGCATCCAATCTTGATCTGAAAAAGGCCCGGTCCAGCATCCGTGAGGCCCGGGCCCTGCGGGGAATAAGCCGCGCCGCATTTTTCCCCACCCTGGATGGGAATGCCTCCGCTGCCAGGTATCACGCCGCTGAGATATACAGAGGAGATGATGATGAACTCTATCAGGCCGGCTTTGACTCGGGCTGGGAACTGGATATTTTCGGCGGGACGCGCCGCAGGGTGGAGGCGTCCCAGGCCGATCTTGAAGCCACTTGGGAAAATTTGCATGATGTCCTGGTGAGTCTGCTGGCCGAGGTGGCTTTAAACTATGTAGAGGTTCGGACGTATCAGGCCCGCCTGGTTCAAACCAAGGCCAATATCAAATCGCAAAAAGAAAGCTATGAGCTGAATCAGTCGCTTTATGAGGCCGGCATAATCGACGGGTTGGCTGTGCATCAGTCTCTTTATAATCTGGAGCGGAGCCGTTCCCATCTTTCGACCTTGAGAATCGGCCTTGCGGCGGCAAAAAACCGTTTGGCCGTGCTTCTTGGTCAGAGACCTGGTTCTTTGGTCCTGTCTGAAACCAAACCGATTCCCGAGCTGCCACCTACTGTGGCTGTTGGGGTACCGGCGGAGACCCTGCGTCATAGGCCGGATATCCGCAGGGCCGAACGGAATCTGGCTGCCCGCACCGCCCGGGTCGGGGTCGCCACGGCGGATTTATACCCAAAATTTCGCCTTGTCGGCAGTATCGGTCTGGAGTCCGTAACCAGTGAAGATTTGTTGGAATGGTCCAGCCGGACGTGGAGCATTGGCCCTGCTGTTTCCTGGAATATTTTCCATGGCGGCGCAATTCGTCAGAATATCAAGGTGCAGTACGAACGCCAGGAGCAGGCCCTGATCGCCTATGAGGCCACGGTGCTCAATGCTCTGGAAGAGGTGGAGAATATTCTGGTGGCCTATGCTGAAGAGCAGCAGAGGCTGGAAAACCTGAGCAGAGGTGCAGATGCGGCCCAAAATGCTGTTTTACTGTCCGAGGATCAGTTTCAGGCCGGTTTGGTTGATTTCAGCAATGTTCTGGATGCCCAGCGGGCCCAGCTGAATTTTCAGGATGAAGTGGTTCGGAGCAAAGGGGCGGTGATCTCCAATCTGGTGCGGTTGTATAAGGCTTTGGGCGGAGGCTGGGAGGTTAATCGATAACATCTTTTCAATAAATAGCATGCAAGCCTTGTTATCATGAGACAGACTGCTTTTCGTTCAGACACTAAAGAGTTCGCACATGGGGATAAGCAATAATTTTTTGGTCTGATGTTAAAAGAACCATATTATGTTGTCGGGCTGATGCTACGATTATTTGATCGGCTGGATCCTTATGAAAGGAACCGGGAAGTACAGTTGATTCCAGTGAAATATCAAGAGAAAGCGGCACAATTTCAATGAAAGGTTTGCGAGATGCTTTTGTCAGCCAATCACGGATAGGAATAGAGAGAGTCAGTTTACCCAGCGAAACCTTTTTAGCGACCTCCCAAATGCTAATAGCAGATAAATAAAAAGGATAATTTTCAGCATTTGATATAATCGGGGCGATTTTCTCTGGAATACGATGATGGTCTTCAACCATCCACAGCCATATATTTGTATCAATAAGGTATCTCAACTGCATGCATCCCAATCTTCTTCTCCAAGAGGGTCGTCCCAATTTGGAGCAAATGCAATTGATCCCTGGAGACAATCAAGAAATTCTGTCGGCTCTATCTTGTCTTTTCCTGGTGGTCGCACAATGGCAATTATTTTACCACGCCTCGTTATTTCGATAGTCTCATTGTGCTCCTCAATAGTGCGAAAAAATTTGGTACATTTTGCTTTGAATTCGCTTACAGCAACCTTCATGACCACATCTCCTGACTAGTTGACTATTTACATGGTTAATATAGGAGTTGCATGGCCTTTTGTCAATCAATAACTATTCACAAGGTGACCTAATTTATCTTCTTGTAACCGACGGCGTATTTTTATTCGTGGTTCAAAAAATATCAGGATGAAACAATTGACGAGCAAAACGAAAATTCTCGAGGCGGCGATCCCCCTGTTTGCCAATGGGGGGTTCAACGGGATTTCCATGCGTGCCATTGCCAGGGAAGTCGGCCTGAATGCCGCATCCATCTATCATCATTTTCCGGATAAACAAACGCTCTATATCAAGGCAATGGCCCATGCCTTTTCCGGGAAAGCTGAAATTTTATCCGCTGCCCTGGCCACGAATGCGTCGCCCGAGCAGAGGCTGAAATATTTTGTCGCCGCGTTTTGCCGCATCATCCATGATGATTCGAATTTCAGAAAATTGATTCAGCGGGAAATCCTGGAAGGCGACGAGTCACGCCTTCGGTTGCTGGCCGAGGAGGTCTTTTTGGATATTTTTTTTGCTCTTTCCTCCTTGAGCAGAGAGCTTGCGCCAGGCTATGACGCCCATCTACTTGCCATTTCCATTATCGGTTTGATAGTCTATCATTACCAGACCGCTCCCCTGCGCAAATTTCAACCCGGCAGCAGACCGGATCATAATGATCCGGATGTGCTGGCGGCCCACGTGACCAAGCTGTTGCTTGAAGGGATAAAGGGTAGAGTTTCAGAAATAAAAAAAGCAAATTGAGTGTTTCAAATATTTTTATTCTTTTTCATCCTGAGGGCCATCCTGATAGCCTTCCTTTTTTTAACAGAGTTATCAAAGGCAATTACTCAGGTGTTCAGGTCAAAAGTTGATGGCTGAAGTGAAATTTAGCCGATTTTTTTTAATGAAAAAAGGGGGAAAATGACATGAAGAAAATTTTGGTTCTGGTTTCTATACTGCTTTTAGTCGTTTCGACTACAACATCTTTCGCTGATACTAAAGAAGCTGCAAAAACCTTTTTGTCCGAATTGACACAAGGGATTCCCCATGAAAAAATTGTCTCCACTGAAGATTTGTACAAAAAATGGCAGGAAGTTCAAGCAGGGACAAGTGGGGCGCTCATCATAGATATTCGGACTGAAGCCGAGTTTGATGCAGGGCATCTCAAAGATGCCAATAATGTCGATTCAGGCCATGCCTATGGCATCCCCAAGAAATGGTCAGATCCGGAACGTGAAATGTGGATTTTCTGCCGCACTCAGCAACGGGCCGGTTATTTTGTTTCCCTGCTTTATAAATTTGGGTACAAAAATGTCTATCTGGTCAAGGGTGGAGTTAAGGAATGGGCCGAGAAGGGATATCCCCTATACAATAAATACCTGGGAGAAATCAAGGTCATTCAATACCATAAAAAGCTGGAGGAAGACTTTTTATATCGGGAAAATAAATAGTTTCCAAAAGATCCGAAGCGGACTTTTTTCAAATCCGCTTTGGACGAATTCTCAGCTTTCCTCGCTTTTCGGCATCTTCCAGGCAATCAGGGCAAAGACCATGGCAAAAGCCAGGGCGACAATAATACCCGGCACGCCTTGGATGAGAGCGTCATAGGACGATTCGGTCTGGGCCAGGGTGACCTTGCCGCCGGAAATCTTGTCCATGAGAAACGTGTTTTTGATTTTCGCAAAAACAAGCATGTAGGCAAAGGCGCCGGCCAGTCCGCCCAAGACAAAGACGGCACCATCTTTTCGTCCTTCGCCCAGAGCGGCCACCGCAGTTCCGGGGCAATATCCTGCCAACGCCCAGCCGATTCCTAAAATCACCCCGCCGAGTGGAACACCCCAGTAACTTGATTTCACCGACAGATGTCCAGGGTCGATCATGCCGGTTGCCATGCCAATGAACAGAAGTGAACTGGCAAAGGCGATGCCCAGCAGGATGGCCTTTGCCAGGTGAAAATCTTTGAGCCTTAACATGTCGATAATAAGATGCGGGTTTGTGGCGCCGACACGATGAAGCACAAAGCCAAACAATGTGCCAAGACAGAGAGCTGATATAATATTCATTTTGTTTTCCCCTATTTCCGGCCAAATAAAATAACAGCCATGGGCACGGCAGCACCAAAAGCCCCAAAGGCAAACAAATAACCGCTCAACGAGGTCTGCATCATGCCGCTCATCATGTGGCCGCTGGTACAGCCGCCCGCCAGTCTGGCCCCGAGCAGAACAAGAAAACCGCCGGCAAAGACAGCCAGGTAGCGCTTGTAACTCTCATCACCAAACCTGTTTCGCCAGACTGTCGGAGCAATTTGATCCGCCTGTGTGGGTACGGGGCCTTTTGTCATCCTGGAAAGAAAGGTGCCGAAAATCATACTCAGGACAAAGATAAAGCTGTAGTTTGCCGGATTTGCCACATTTTTGGCGTACTTGCCGCCGCTTTTATTCAGGTAGGCATTTGAGCTTGCGTAGCCTGATTTTGTTTTTGGGTCCTCCTTGACCACATCATCGGACACCAGATCCCAGACGATCCCGTCAAGGATGACGAACTGTGTCGATACGCCAATGGGCTTGACCACCCACACTGCAAGCAGAAAAGCCAGTCCCAGGGCGATTCCCCCGGTAAACCAATTTAATTGTCCCTTCACCACTACACCTCTTCAATTTGATGACTTTGTAAAAAGTTTTTGTCTCACCACAGAGAACGCAGAGCATTTTTTTATTTATTATAATAGTTTCCTCTGTAAACTTTAATAATTTAATTATTTAGTTTAATGCTTGAATGCTCTTGGGGCAAGAAGATTTTACCAAATATTTTCAAGCTGTAATCCAGATCGTGTATAAGCAACTTGAAATCATCAAATAAAAGGGATACAAGATAATCATCATGGGCGATATCGAAAATTATCTACTCGAAGAGGCATTTGCCATAGAGCAATCCGGCGAAATGCCGGAAGTGGCGTATCATGAGTCCCTCTATTTCCTGACGAAAGACAAAGATGGACCTTGTCTGCGACTGCGTGAAGAGCAGTTTCTACCCTTAAAAAAGGCGGTTATCCAGCGCTATATTGCCATTATACACCGGGATTTAATCCCGGAAAACAGGGATAAGCAAATTTATCGGGGAGTGGAAAGATGTGTGGCAAACTGGCAGCGGTTGAACACCTTCTGCCAGCGGACAGGCATGGATGTCAATCCTGTTCGTGAAGAGGTTAAAGCAGCCCTGATAAGTTTTCTCAATCGTGAAGTTATGGATTGCAGGGATGGCAACAGGGCGTCATGCATCAATTGCAAGACAACCAGGCTGGAGGAGTTTTTAGAGGATCTTGGCCTGGATTCCGGCGAACTGGCGGAGGGATGGCAGAGTTTATGCCTTTTGTGACGGAATATTTCAAGCCTGATGCATAAAAATAATTTGACAAAAATGAATCATATACGTTATACAAATTGTTTGCTGATTCATGTTTAGGGTCGTGACCACATTCCAATGGAGGATGGAACGATCGTATCATTTTTAAATAGTCGTTTTCTAAGCGTAATTATTCAGCGTAAGTGAAAACATTACAATAATCTGGGACTGTAACTGTTCAATAGTGCCTCATATTTGTTCATTTGAGACTTTGAAGCATACTGGTGTTATTCGAGAAGGCTTAAATGGACGAAGATGAGGTGCTAGTGAATAGTTACTTCCAATCAATTAAAATAGTGGAGTTACAATGATTGAGGTTGAGGTTCGAGGAGATATTGAGTACGCCATTCGGCAGTTAAAGAAAAAACTGCAGATGGATGGGATGAAGAAAGAATTAAGACGTCGTGAATATTACGAAAAACCCAGCGTGAAAAAACGGCGCAAGGCAGCTGAGGCCAAGAGAAAATTACGCAAGGTCATGTACCGCATGCGGAAAGAGTGGTAAGGCGACGAGCTTTCCCCTCCTCATCATCCCAAAGGAACAGGTCCCCGGCGTCTCCTAAGCTGTTGCAACAGCTTGAAATCTGGCAGGATCTGTTCCTTCATTATCTCGCAGCTGAAAAAAGGCTGGCCCCGAACACCGTTCGCTCCTATCACTCCGATGTGATCGCATTTCTTGATTTTTTGTCCCACAGGGAAGTCAAGAACCGGGTCACATCCGGCATGTTGCGGGATTTTCTTGTATTTTGTCATCGGAAAAATATTTCAAACCGCAGTATTTCAAGAAAAATTTCAACGTTGCGTTCTTTTTTCCGTTTCCTGGTTGCGGAAAAATTCATTCAAGCCGACCCAACCGCTATTCTGGATCTGCCGAAACCGTCACACACACTGCCCAGAGTTTTAACGGTTAGCGAGGTCAGCCTGCTTCTTGATGGGCCGGAAAAGCGGACCGTGCTTTCCCTGCGCAACAGCGCCATGCTCCATCTCCTCTATGCCACGGGCATGCGGGTCTCGGAGCTGGTTCATCTGCCGCTTTCCGGCCTTTCCCTTGCCAATGGCTATGTCCGGGTGCTGGGCAAGGGCGGGCGGGAAAGGTTGATACCCTTTGGAGAGGCGGCAAAAGATCATGTCAGT
>JAGHCC010000301.1 GCA_021160685.1 Desulfobulbaceae bacterium
ATCGGCCGGATACTCTGATTCGTTTTAGCCCGGTTTTGTCTCGCAAAGACTGGATTTTGCAGTCAGGGGACGTGCTGTTTATGGCACGGGGGGCGCGAAATTATTCGGTGATATTACATGAGATACCAGACCTTACAGTAGCCGCGGCCTGTTTTTTCATCGTCCGTGTATCAAGCGAAAAAGTTCTGCCGGGTTATTTATGCTGGTATCTTAACCAGGCCCCTTGCCAACACTATTTGAACCGCCATAGCGGCAGAGGCGTTCATATGCCGGTTGTCAGGCGGACAGTAATGGAAAATATCGACATTCCTCTTCCCCCCCTTGAAACCCAAAAAATAATCGTGAATATAAACGCGCTCATGCAAAAAGAAGAGGAATTGACCGGCAAATTGACTGAAAAACGCAAGACACTGTTGACAGCTACTTGCCTGAAGGCGGTTCGACAGGCTGTTACAAAACGCTAATTTATCCAATTTCTACGTTGGAAAATAAATTTAATCCTCGGAATACTACCTGTATGCCTGTGGTTAAATTGATTTTCCGCCTTGAACTTGAAGAAATTTTCATTTCGTAACAGCCTGTCGAGACAATTAATACAAGAGGATAGCTCCATGAACGATCAACAAAAACGGGATGAAATTTTTAATGTTGTGTGGCAGGCCTGTGATACTTTTCGCGGGGTAATCGATCCTGTCCAATATAAGGACTATATTCTTACTATGCTTTTTGTAAAGTATCTCAGCGAGATACGTAAGTCCAAGCAGGCTGAATATGCGAAGAAATACAAGGGGGACAAGGTGCGAATCAAACGCGCCATGTCCCGGGAACGCTTTGTCATTGAAAAGGACTGCACCTTTGATTATATCTACACACACCGCAATGACAACGATATCGGACAGACCATTAATACTGTCCTGGAAAGCATTGAAGACGCCAACAAAACCAAGCTGCACAATGTATTCCGCAATATCGATTTCAACAGTGAGACTAATCTGGGTCTGGCCCGTCAACGCAATACCCGGCTCAAAAATCTGCTTAAGGATCTTGTTGATCTGGATTTGCGGCCTGAGGCTGTAGGTCACATGGACATTATCGGCGACGTGTATGAGTACCTTATTGCCCGGTTTGCCGCTACGGCAGGTAAAAAAGCCGGTGAATTTTATACACCGGCCGAGGTCTCGGAAACCCTTGCCCGGCTCGTGGCTCCAAAACCTGGCGAACGGATTTGTGATCCTGCATGCGGTTCAGGGTCTTTGCTGATACGAACCGCCAGACAGGTTGGTACCAGTGATTTTTCAATCTGTGGCCAGGACATGAACGGCAGCACCTGGGCGCTTTGTAAAATGAACATGTTTCTTCACGAAGTGGATGCCGCCCGCATCGAATGGGAAGACACCATCAGGCAGCCCCTTCTTGTGGAAGACGACGCTCTCATGAAATTCGACGTGGTGATTGCCAATCCGCCTTTCAGCCTGGACAAATGGGGCCAGGAAATTGCCGCAGATGACCGCTATGGACGATTTTATCGGGGTATACCGCCGAAAAGCAAAGGGGACTGGGCCTTTATTTCTCACATGCTTGCAATTGCCGTTGAGAGAAAGGGGCGCGTCGGCGTGGTTGTGCCCCATGGGGTTCTCTTTCGGGGAGGTCAGGAAGGCAAGATACGGGAAGCCGTAATTAAAGAAAATATCCTTGATGCGGTTATCGGCCTTCCCGCGAATCTTTTTTTCGGCACGGGTATTCCTGCTGCCCTGATGATTTTTGACAAGTCACGAAAACCCGGCGGCAAGGAAAAGGTACTTTTTATTGATGCCGCCCGGGAGTTTGAGCAGAGCACAAACCAGAATATTCTCAGGACTCAGGATATCGAAAAAATCGTCAACACATACCAAAAAAAGAAGACAATTGAGAAATACTCCTGTCTTGCGCCTTACGCCGAAATAGAGGGAAATGAGTTTAATCTCAATATCCCGCGCTATGTGGATACCTTTGAGGAGGAAGAAGAGATAGATATTGCCGCAGTTCAAAAAGAGATTCAGCATATTGAAACCGAACTGGCGGAAACAGAGGCGAAAATGAAGCGATATTTAAAGAAACTCGGTTTTTAAGGAACGGGGACGAAACAACTTCCACAAGTAGGCGCAGAGATTTAGGTCAGGTTTGTTCGATCTGAAATTACAAAAGTTGAAGGAATAGCAAGCTATTTCAATATTTTTGTGATTTTAGATCGGGCAAAAATGGCCTGAAGCTATGATGCATAGTTGGGGAAGTTATTTCGTCTCCGTTCCTAACCACGAAATACACGGAAAAAAATTTTGTAGGACTCATATTTTTGATGGTTGATAAAAGGACTGAATCATGACCGATAACCTGCCTGAAAAAAAATCCGAAATTCTTCTTTACCAGGCTGAAGACGGCAGTGTGAAACTGGATGTCAGACTGGAAAACGAGACTGTCTGGTTAACCCAGCAGTTGATGGCAGACCTGTTTCAAACGACAAAACAGAATATCAGCCTTCATATTCAAAACATCTTTGCAGAGGGTGAGTTAAACCCGAAAGCAACTGTCAAGGATTTCTTGACAGTTCAACAGGAAGGTAGCCGCACGGTCCGACGCAACCTGATCTATTACAACCTGGACATGATAATTTCGGTGGGATATCGAGTGAAAAGCCTTATAGCAACCCGGTTTCGAATCTGGGCAACCCGGCAGTTAAAAGATTACATCGTCAAAGGCTTTGTCATGGACGATGAGCGGCTGAAAAATCCACCTGTGGCGGGATCCGCGGTTCCCGATTATTTTGATGAGATGCTCGAACGTATTCGCGATATTCGCGCTAGTGAACGACGGATGTATCTTCGGGTAAGGGAAATTTTTGCCATGGCAGGGGATTATGATCCCACCTTGTCTGAAACAACGCAATTCTTCAGCATTATCCAGAACAAGCTGCATTTTGCCGCCACCGGCATGACCGCAGCAGAACTTATTCATAGCCGGGCTGATCACTCCCAGCCCAACATGGGACTGACCAGTTGGCGGGCAGGCGAGGTGCGCAAAACCGATGTGACTATCGCAAAGAATTACTTGAAAGAGGATGAAATTGACGAATTAAACCGCATCGTGGTCATGTGGCTGGATTATGCAGAGGATCAAGCCGTGCGTCGCAAACAGGTTTTTATGAAGGACTGGGAGCAAAAACTGGACGCATTTTTGAGGTTCAACGAGCGAAAAGTACTCCCCAAGGCAGGAAGTATCGGCAAAAAAGATGCGGACAATCTTGCCCGGCAGCAATACAAGCGGTTTGAAAATCGCCGCCGGGAGTACAAGGAAACCATCGGACATGAAGACTCCATCAAATTGCTTGAGGAATCGGCAAGAGTTG
>JAGHCC010000223.1 GCA_021160685.1 Desulfobulbaceae bacterium
GGCCCCCCTCTGCATACCGAACGTATCCTCGTCTCGGTGGTTGACAGCAAGGATCTGCAGGTGCTGGGGCCTGTGATTCAGGCCCTTTCCCGTATCGGCCCACATAGGTTGACCCTGCAGTATCTCCTCCATGCCGGCGCAAGTCTGGATGAGGTGGAAACGAAAAAAAATGAACTGGTTGACTGGTCGAATCGGAATAATATTGCCTCGCCGCTCAGTGTCGAGGTGGTCTCAACGGAAGCAAGGCAGGAAACAATTGTTGCCGAGTCGGCCAAACATGATCTTGTTGTTATGGGGGCCTCACGTAAAAATGTGCTTAAAAAGCTCTTTTTTGGCTCCCTGGCCGAGACGGTGGCCCATGATTGTCGGAAATCCCTGCTCATTGTCTACCGGTCACAGCAAGATCTATCGTAACTATTCAGTAGCACCCCATCTTCGCCTATTTCGGAGTCTCGCATGCTCGTTTACCTGGACTTCTCGAATAGCACCAGTATGCTTCGAAGTCCCAAATGAATGAATATGAGGTGCTACTGAACAGTTACAGTTTGGACAAAATGAACGTTTTGTAGCCCAACCTAAATAGTTATGATTTATCAACCTATTGAACGAAAAGGGCATTTTCAGGCGGACAAGATTTTTCATTTTGTTTTTCCGTTGACAGTCCGTCAGTGCCGCTGGTATGTTAAAATGTTTTAACACTGCAGAGATAATCAATGCCGTGTTCCTGCCCTGGCCGGAACCGCTGGAGATAAATGATGAGTATTCGAGAAGATGCCATTAACGGCAACAAAACACCGCTTTTTGAAAGCTGTGCTGAAAACGAGGGGGTCACCTGCGCCCAACTCATGGAAGGGGTGGCCACGGGAGTGATTGCCATTCCCAAAAACAACCATCATGATGTTGAAAAAATTATGGCGGTTGGTAAGGGATTGTCCACCAAGGTAAACGCCAATATCGGCGCCTCGAGAGATCTGCCCGGCCTCCAGCAGGAGCTGGAAAAACTCTGTGTGTCCCTGCGGGCCGGCGCCGATACAGTGATGGATCTCAGTATGGGCAAGGATCTCAATGAGATCAGGCGTGGTATTCTTGAAAAATGCCCGGTTCCCCTGGGAACGGTGCCGGTCTACCAGACCGTGGCCGAGGTGGTTGAGGAACAGGGACAGAATATCGGCGATATAACCGTGGATCAGCTGTTAAAAAATATTGAACAGCAGGCCCTGGACGGAGTGGACTTCATGACCCTCCACTGTGGCCTGACCCGCGATTCCCTGACCAGGGTCAAGAACCATCAGCGTCTCATGGGAGTGGTGAGCCGGGGCGGCTCATTTACCATTGAGTGGATGACCGCCAATAACATGGAAAATCCGTTTTATGAGTATTATGATGATTTGCTGGCCATTCTCAAGGAACATGAGGTGACCATCAGTCTGGGTGACGGGCTTCGTCCCGGTTGTCTGGCCGATGCCACTGACCGCGGCCAGGTCCAGGAATTGATTCATCTCGGCGAATTGACTCAGCGGGCCTGGGATGCCGGAGTGCAGGTGATAGTAGAAGGGCCGGGGCATATGCCCATGGATCAGATCCAGGCGAATATCCTGCTCCAGAAACGGCTCTGCCACGGTGCACCCTTTTACGTTCTCGGGCCGCTGGTTACCGATATTGCGCCGGGCTATGATCATATCACCGGCGCCATCGGTGGCGCCATTGCCGCTGCCGCCGGGGCCGACTATCTTTGTTATGTGACACCGGCTGAACACCTGAAGCTTCCTAATCCCCATGATGTCAGGGACGGGGTGATCGCTTCCCGGATTGCCGCCCATGCGGCCGATATTGTCAAAGGCTTCCCTGGTGCGCTCGATAAGGATAATGCAATGGCCAAGTGCCGGAACCGCCTTGACTGGAAGGGACAGATCGATCTCTCTCTTGATCCGGACAAGGCAAGGCAGTTTCGAGAAGAAGGAAGTTCATACACAGGGGATGCCTGTAGTATGTGCGGCGCCTACTGTGCCATCAAGGTCTATAAAAAGGCGACGGGGCCGGAACGTGACAGCGAGTAGGCAAGGGAAACGGTGCTGTTTCTCCGCGCCAATAGTGAATTACGTGGGAGGTGATGAATGATAGCGAATATCATGGCATCAATCATGGATTTTATACAGAATACCCAGATTGTGGATCAGATCAGTGAAGTAGACGCCAAAGGCTTATTCACTAATGCTTATTTTTTGGTTCCCTTCATCATGCTGGTTGCTTACTGGCTTTATAAACAGGCCGTTAACAGTCTGGTCCTGCTGGCTCTTTCCATCGGACTGTGGATTTTTTCCGGTAGTTCGTATGCCCAGAATATGATTGTTAACGGTGAGATGCAGCTGGATAAAGTGTTGCCGGTGGTCGGAGTTGGGGTTGGAGTTATCGTTGTACTTGTCTATATCGTCTTTATCCGCTCAGATTGAGAAGAGTGAGTCCTCTCCGGGAAATTTATACAGCTCTCTATGATCATTTCGGCCCTCAGAACTGGTGGCCCGCCGACTCTGTTCTCGAGGTCATGGTCGGCGCGGTATTGACCCAGAACACGAATTGGCGGAATGTCAGCCGGGCCATTGACAACCTGAAACAGGATCATCTTCTTTCCCTGAACACTCTTCACCACATCCCGGTAGAACTCCTCGCCGAAAAAATCAGACCGTCCGGATATTATAATCTGAAGGCCGCACGGCTGAAAAATCTGGTCCGTCTGCTGTATGAAGAAGAGCAAAACAGCGGGGAAAGCGATTCCGAAATACTAAACGTTTTTTTTGCCGATGACACGGCTCGCCTGCGCGACAAGCTTTTATCGGTGAAGGGGGTTGGCCCGGAAACCGCTGATTCCATCCTTCTTTATGGCGGCGGAAAACCTGTTTTTGTTATAGACGCCTATACCTATCGCGTCCTTGTTCGCCATGGCCTGATTGGTGAGGAGGCGGATTATGGGGAGATGCAGGAGTTTTTTTTGGACAGGCTGGACGAGGATGTGCGTCTGTACAACGAATATCACGCCCTGCTGGTTTGTCTGGGAAAGGAATTCTGTAAAAAAAGAAACCCTCTTTGTGAACAATGCCCGTTAAGGGAATTTGAACCGATTTATGTTGAAGATCCTGTTTGATTTGAGTTGGCAGGTTTTTAAATGCCTTTACCTTCGCCTCATTAAACCGATCAGTGCCGCTAAAATCACACCAATTGCACCGATGAGCGCGATGATGATCCCTTGAGGGAGCCCATTTTTTTCCCTGTGGTCGCCGTTTCGATCCTGTTGCCGGCATTGCGCAAATTCTTCCTCCAATGGCCCGAGTTCCTGATTCAACTCGTGCTGTTGCCGTTCAATTTCCCCGATTCGCATCTCGATCTCATGTTCGTGCTCAGCGCTTGGAGTCTCGCGCCGCTCTTCATGGAGCATTTCCTTTACGCCTTCGAGTTCTTCGAAATGCACGCGGTTTTCGTGAATTCGATGCTCCAAGTCTTCGCAGGCAGCCATAGCCGGCGTCGGGAGTGACGCGGCCAGTCCGGCAATAATGGAAAGAAGTAAAAAAACACGTCCGAATTTCATTGTTCCATCCCGATAGCTGTAAACGTTGTTACTGTTTCATCAGTTTGCGTTTGTTGACAGTAAAGCGAATCCTTTTGATTTACCTGCTTTTTGATCAAAGGTTACTGTTTCATCGCAGTTATGAAATTTATTGGTTCTGCTAACGACATAATCTGCAAAATCAGCCGGTCCTTTTTTGTAATCGCTTAATGCTTGCCAGATTATTTGAGGATTTTCAATGCTGAATTGGGATATTTTCAGGATGTATTCTATGATGTTGATCGTCTCGGATTTAGATGTTTTGTAGCATTTTTTTAATACCCAAACCAGCTCACAGATAACGATATGGTTGATGAAGATCTTGTTTCCACTTGAGCAGTAGTTCTCAATGAATTCGGTGGCAATGGTGGCCTGGTTTTTATCATCCTGTGTAATGTATCTTACGAGTACATTTGTATCAATTCCTATCAAGATCTACCCCCCTGATCTCGTATGGCATTCTTCATGTCTTTCAGGGATACATATTTTTCCGGCTTGGAAACCAGACCTTTCAATTCAGTGATATCGGTAGTAATTGGCCATATCGTGACAGTGCCATTGTTGTCCACCAAGAACTCAATTCGGTCTCCTTTGTCAATATTTAAAAGGTTTCTAATCTGTTTTGGGATGGTGACTTGACCTTTTGTTGTGATAGTTGAAGTTGCCATATTTCACCTTTCTGGTATCATTTTACTTTTCCTTACTTTAGGGTAATGCATTCTCTTTGTCAATACGGAAAAGAAAAATCGGATGAGCGTTAGGCTTTGTGGCAATATTGATTTTGTGTTGTCCAACGTGAAAATTATCGGTTTATCCGGTGCATTTTTTGGTTAAAAGTAGGTATACTGTCCCTAGAATTAGTCAAAAAAAAGGTCAAACGGAGACCTGACCCATTTTCATAATTTCATCGACCGGATACCACTTTGTTATTCACTCATACCTTCTAAATATTTATCCATATTCCCACCTAGCACAGGAGCGGGGCCACCTGTTATTGGAGTGTTTCCATCATGGATGAATATATAACTTGGCAACACAGACATCTTCAACTCTTCAATTGCTGCTTTAGATGGCCTTACAGGTGTGTATTTTAAGAAAGACCTGAGCGCCCATTCTCTAATGGCTCTAGTTTCATCATTTGGCTCTGTCCTCAATATATCTACAGCCATTTCCAAGTTTTTTACATTTAATTCTTTTTGTTGCAATGTTTGATTAATGAACCATCCAGTAACAGCCAGCACAACCGGAATAAATATGTATCCAATTATCTGTGCAATTATTTGCGCTTTATCCCAACAATCTTTAGTGAAGTTATTGTTCATTTATTCTCCTGCTCTACCAAAAAGGGGACAGATTTATTTTTCAAGCAGAAATTCTAATGCCTAAATATCCAGAAAAGTCATATCCTTGTTGAGATCCCGGCAGCCGTCATCTGTGACAACAACCATATTCTCCAGTCGGATTCCGCCCCAGCCCGGCAGATAAATCCCCGGTTCCACCGTAACAATCATACCGGTGCGCAGTTTTTTTCTGTTGCGGCGGTTCAGTGACGGAGCTTCGTGCACGGCAAGTCCCACTCCATGGCCAAGACCATGGCCGAACTGTTTGCCATAACCGGCCTGGTCGATCACATCCCGTGCGGCCCGGTCGGCCTCTTTCCCTGTGACTCCGGCGCGAATGGCGGCCATGCCGGCAAGCTGAGCCTTTCGGACGAGCCGGAAGAGTTGCACGGTCTTCGTGTCCGGTTCACCGAGGACAACCGTACGGGTCATGTCGGAGCAGTAGCCGGCCAGCACCAGACCCATGTCAATGACAATGGTCTCTCCTTTCTGTAAAGGCCGGTTCGATGGCACGGCATGGGGAAGGGCACCGTTGGGTCCGCCCGCGACAATGGTGTCAAAGGAGGGGCGTTCCGCGCCTTTGAGTTTCATGGCGTTTTCAATGCGCAGCGCCACCTCCTGCTCTGTCATTCCCGGTCGCAACTCTTTATAAATCTCCTGGAAAACCTCTTCGTTCAAGCGGACGGAGCGGCTGATTTTTTCTATTTCCTCATCTGTTTTTTTGACGCGAAAATTTTCAACCAGCCCGGACAGCCCAACCATGTCAATGTCG
>JAGHCC010000148.1 GCA_021160685.1 Desulfobulbaceae bacterium
ATCTTCATCTAAAATATTCGGAGCATAGGTTTTTTTTCGCTTTCGAAATGGCATGGGCTCATTCCCGACCTCATCCTTGATCTCTTTTTCATCAAAGAGAGACTGCTGTTCCACCGTTTCTTTTTTGGGGACAACCAAAGGGGTAACTTTATCAGGCAGAGGCTCGAGCTCTTCTTCAGTTTTAATGCCGGTCGCCACGACCGTGACCCTGAGTTCCTCGCCGAGATTTTCATCAAAAATGACGCCAAGAATAATATTTGCGTCATCATGAACCTCTTCATAAATTTTACTGGTCGCTTCAGTCACTTCGGCCATGGTCAGTGACTCTTCCCGGGCGGAAATATTGACAAGCACCCCCCTGGCGCCGGCTATGCTGATATCCTGCAGCAGAGGACTGGCAATGGCCATAGTGACCGCTTCGGTAGCCCTATTCTCACCGACACCGGAACCCGACCCCATCAGGGCCGGGCCCATCTCGTTCATAATTGCCCTGACATCGGCGAAATCCGGATTGATATAGCCGGGCAGATTAATCAGGTCGGTGATTCCTTTGACAGCCTGAACCAGAACATCATCAGCCATCTTCATGCCCGACATAAAAGTTGTGTTTTTCTGGGTCAGAGAAAGAATCCGGTCGTTTGGAATCGTGATAATCGTGTCAACCTGTTTCTTCAACTCTTCCCAGCCGGCCTCGGCGTTTTTCATCCGGGCTCTGCCCTCAAACATGAAGGGCTTAGTGACAACTGCCACGGTAAGAGCGCCAAGCTCCTTTCCCAGTCTTGCCACCACCGGCGCCGCGCCAGTACCGGTTCCTCCCCCAAGACCGGCGGTGACGAAAATCATGTCAGATTCTTTCAGGCATTCCCGCAGATCGTCAATACTCTCTTCGGCCGATTCACGGCCCAGCGCAGGATCAGCTCCGGCGCCCAGGCCTTTGCTGGCATTGAGGCCAAGCTGCAGACAAATATCCGCCTTGGACCGTTCCAGAGCCTGTAAATCCGTATTTGCTGAAATAAATTCAACGCCTTGGATCTTGTTATCGATCATGGTATTGACGGCATTCCCGCCGCCTCCGCCAATACCGATAACCTTGATCCTGGCCCGCGAGATGCTTTCCGCTATTTTAAACTCCATTTCCAGCTCTCCCCTCTTGCCTCTGTCGCAGACAACAGCACCTGTCTTCAACTTATTAAAGTAATCAAAAAATACACTATCTTTTCTTTCACGTCCAGAACGAAACCACTTTCAAAAAATCAATTTTCTGCGTCAATCACACCATCCGCCTAAAGAGACCTTTAATCCCCTTGGTCAAGCGGCTCAATGCGCTATTTCCATCTGCGGAACCAGACCGGGGTCCGTTTTTCATCCCATACAAAACCAGACCTACGCCGGTGGCGCACTGCGGGGTGGATATAAGATCGGTTACACCACCCACATGCTGTGGATAGCCAATACGCACCGGCAAATCAAAAATCTGTTCCGCCAGTTCAACCATATGCACCAGCATAGAAGTTCCGCCGGTCATCACAACACCGGAGGTGACGAATTCCTTATTGCCGGAATCAACCAGCTCCCGGTTGATCAGGCTCAACAGCTCATCAACCCTGGGCTCAAGAATTTCACCCATCACCCGCTGGGACAACTTTCTTGATCTGCGCCCCCCGACACTGGGCACCTCAATGGCCTGGTCCCTGTTAATCATCGAGGAAATTGCGCAACCAAATTTTTCCTTCAACCTTTCAGCATCATGCAGCGGTGTCCGCAAACCGATTGACAGATCATTGGTCAAATTATGACCGCCAATACCCAAAACAAAAGTTTGCTGGATGCAGCTATTTGCAAAAACGGCCAAATCCGAGGTCCCGCCGCCAATGTCAAGAAGTGCCACGCCCAGTTCCATCTCCTCCGGGCTCAGGACAGCCTCAGCCGAGGCGATGGGTTCAAGGACAATATCATCAACCTCCAGCCCGGCCCGGTTACAGCATTTGATAAGATTATGAACTGCTGTTGCGGCACCGGTGACGATGTGAACTTCCGCCTCAAGGCGGACACCGGTCATGCCGGTGGGATCCTGTATCCCGTCCTGGGCGTCAACGGTGAAACTCTGGGGCAAAACATGAATTATTTCTTGATCCTGAGCAATGGCTATGGATTTGGCAGCGTAAACGACCTGGTCAATATCATCCTGCGTGATCTCCTTGTGTTTCAAGGGAGTCAGTCCGTGACTGTTAAAACCCTTCACATGGCTGCCGGCAATACCGACATAAACCGAACTGATCTCACAGTCGGCCATGATCTCCGCCTCTTCAACCGCCTTCCGTATTGACCGCACTGTGCTTTCAATATTTACAACCATTCCCTTGCGCAGTCCCACTGAAGGATGTGCTCCCACGCCAATAATATCGACATGATTCTCAAAGACCTCGCCCACTACGGCACAGATCTTTGTTGTGCCAATATCCAAGCCGACAATCAACTCTCCTCTTTCTTTCTGCGGCATTCCTCTACCAAGCCTCTTTCAGCACATCCGGCACCGCCGGTTCAAGCCGCCGTTGGCGGAATTAAAAATTATAAATTAAAAATTGGAGAAGCGGGATCGACTCATCTGGGATCCGACATGACGACCAGCGTCTTGTTTTCCAAATAATCAACCCTTACAGACAAAACATCTGCAATCTTTTTCTTCTTATACAACCAGGAAAGAACCCTGGCCAGCCGAGAATACCTTAACTTCATGTCAGCGCCGGTAAAATAAATGGGGAAAGCATGGTCCGCCAAAAAAAGAACCGCATTATCATTTTCGTCAAGGTGAATCTCTGAAATATTCTGCCTGGGCAGGGCCGCGTTGCCATTACCGGCAAGGCGGATAAAACCAAGGATCCCTCCCAGATACTCACTACTCAACCTGATCTGGCCATTGTCCGTATTCACAACCCCAAAACCTTTACCACTGAGCACCGGAAAATCCAAATCTTCCGAAGACCGGGTCCGCGCAAAACAGATGCCCCTACGATCCAGAAAGTAGAGACCGTCCTTCAAGTTGACAATGGCCACCGCCTTTCTCTCGGAAACTGCAATAACAAGCCTGTTTGGCCAGTCCCGTTTTATTTCCACCCGTTCAATCCAGCCTTGGGCTTCAAGCTGTTTCTTCATGGCCTTGATGTTCATGGCCAACAGATTGGAATGAACATTCACTCCCGCCAGATCAAGGATCTGCCGTTTCGTCGTGATCCGGCAGCCTTGTATCTCTATCTCCGAGATCTGAAAAAAATCAGACCGGCACAACCCCCTGTAACCTGCTGAAACAATGACGAAACAAAGAACAAGGACAACAACAAATCCAGCTCCCAGCACGAGCAGGCGCTGTCCCATCCCGGAAAAACTACCTTTGCCGAACCCTTTCGGTTCTTTTTCCCTTTGTCTTTTCAAACGTTTACAAAACCCAGCAACTCAACCTCAGGCTCCAGAACAATCCCGCTTTTTTTCAAAACCCGTTGCCGGATATGTTTCATGAGGCTGACGATATCTGCGGCAGTTGCCGTGCCTGTATTGATGATAAAATTGGCATGTTTTTCCGACACCTGAGCTCCGCCCACCTGAAACCCCTTCAAACCGGCCTCCTCTATCAACTTTCCCGCCGGTATTCCGTCCGGATTTTTAAAAAACGAGCCACAACTCATCGCATGATATGGCTGCTTATTTTTTCTTTGTGCGATGATCTCACGGCATCTGGCCTCAATCGTCTCTGGATCTCCTTTTTTGAGTTTAAATGTCGTTTCCACAGCCATCATATCCGGCCCCTCGTTCCAACTCCTGTATGCCGGCTGCATTTGCTCATGGCTTTTATTCCTCAACGTTCCCGCACGGTCCATGATAACGACAGAATTCAGAACATCGCTAATCTCCCGGCCAAAGGCTCCGGCGTTCATGGCTGTGGCACCGCCCACGCTACCGGGAATTCCAGCGACGAATTCCAGACCGCTCAAGCCCTTTTCCGCGCACCAGCTGAGCACTTTCGCCAGACTGCATCCCGCCATGACCCGAACCAGAACATGCTCCCGCTGGTGAATATCGATCCTTTCCATGGAACAAAAATCACGACCAAGAACAACAAGCACTCCCTCAAGACCCGAGTCCGACACCAGAATATTACTGCCGCGGCCAATAACGCGCCAAGGCAGATTCATCCTGCCTAAGCCTTGGACAAGAAGCGACAGTTCATCCAGGCTCCGGGGAAAAACAGCCACCGAAGCCGCTCCCCCCACCCTGAAGGAGGATAAATCCGCCATGGAACAGTTCCACTTCAGTTCGCCGCTCCAGAAATCACGCATCATTTCCAGAAAATCATCGGCCCAGTCAGGCAATAAAGTGTTGCAGGGGACACTATCTCCTCCCCACGCCTTTCCCTGGGCCACACTCACCCTCCCGTCTCCGTCAGCAACTCACTCATCAACAGCTGTTCTCCGGCACGCCAAATATTTCCTGCACCCAACGTCAGAACAATATCTCCTGAACGAAGCATGGGAGCAACAACGGACGGCAACTGCTCTATTGCCGCAACATAATGGACATGGCGCTGGCCGCGTTCTTTTATTGCAGTGCGCAGAGTCTCAGAGGACACTCCGGCAACAGGCTCCTCGCTTGCGGCATAAATATCCGTCAGGATAAGCACATCAGCCTCATGAAAAGCTGTGCAAAATTCCTTAAAAAGTCCAGCTGTACGGCTGTATCGATGGGGCTGAAACATGACTACCAACCGCTTTTCGGGCCAGGAGGCCCTTAATGCGGCTAATGTTGCCCTGATTTCCGTTGGATGATGCCCGTAATCGTCAATGACTGTAATTCCGTTTTTCTCCCCCTTGATTTCCAGCCTGCGCTTGACGCCGGTAAAACTTGCCAGGGCTCGGGCAATCACATCAAAGTCAATCTCAATCTCCAGACCAACCGCTATGGCGGCCAGGGCATTCGAGATATTATGCAGGCCGGGCAGGGCAAAAGTTACAGTGCCAAGCTCACTTTCTCCCCGGCAAACCGTAAAAATTGACAGCATACCGTCAACACGTATATCTCTGGCATACAGATCAGCCTGGGGAGTCAAACCATAAGTAATGATCCTTTTTTTGATCCTTGGCAACAGATCGGCGATACGTTCATCATCGAGGCAGAGTATGGCCGCTCCATAAAAGGGGATCTTGTTAATAAACTGCAGGAAAACATCCTTAATTTCGTCAAGATCCTTATAAAAATCCACATGTTCAAAATCAATATTGGTCACCACGTCAACAACCGGGGCAAGCTGCAGAAAAGAACCGTCACTCTCATCCGCCTCGGCCACAAGAAACTCGCCGTCGCCCAGCTTGGCATTGCTTCCCAGGCTGTTCACCTGACCACCGATGACAACGGTGGGGTCAAGTCCAGCCTCGGCCAGCACCCAGCCGACCAGGGAAGTTGTGGAAGTTTTCCCATGACTTCCGGCAATGGCAATACCGTATTTTTTCAGCCGCATCAATTCGGCCAGCATCTCCGCCCTGGGAATGACCGGGATAAAATCTTCACGGGCGGCCTGGATTTCCGGATTTTCCCGGCTGATAGCCGATGAGGTGACGACCACATCCGCCCCTTTAACCCATTCTCCTCGATGACCCTGATAGATCGTGCCGCCCAGATCTGCCAGCCTGTGCGTTATCTTGGTCGAATTGAGATCGGAACCGCTCACAGTATATCCGAGGTTCAGCAGTAGTTCAGCAATACCGCTCATGCCGATCCCGCCAATGCCGACAAAATGTATATGTTTCGTTTTATGGTACAAGATTATTTATAAGTTTTTTAAATTTGCCTTCTTTGTTGCCACCAACTATGAGCTATGAGCTTCTCTTCATCAACTGCAGACACTCATCAACAATCCTGTCAGTGGCGTCCGGCCTGCCAATCCGCCTAGCCGCCTCTGCCATCCCCTTTCTTTTCTCAGCACTTGCAAGAAGCTCTTTTATTTCTTCTTTCAGCTGTTCCGCACTCAGATCTTTTTCAACCAGCATCCTGGCCGCGCCACCATTGACAAGCCAGCGACCATTTTTTTCCTGGTGATTATCCGCCGCATACGGATAAGGGATAAGGATCATGGGTTTTCCAAGGACGGTCATTTCAGCCAGGCTGGTTGCCCCGGCCCGGGACACCACCAAATCCGCCTTGGCATACACTGCGACCATGTCGGTAAAAAAAGCGGACACTTTACAGGAAATCCTATCTTTTTCATACCTCTTTCGCACCTGCTCTTCGTCATGGCTGCCGGTCTGATGAATCACCCGGAAACCTTTCGGTAAATCCTCTTTCATGGAGGCCAAGGCCTCCGTTACAAGACTGTTTACCTTCCGGGCTCCAAGACTTCCCCCCAGAACCAGCAGAGTCAAGTTATCCGCATTCTCCTTTTTCCTCAGTTCAGCCAGCCCCAGCAGCTCCCCACGAACAGGATTGCCGGTCAGCACTCTTTTGCCAACCGGAAAATACTGTTCACTACCCGGCATGGAAAGAAAAATCCGATCTACAAATTTCCCCAGAACACGGTTTGCCATGCCCGGAACCGAATTCTGTTCATGAATACAGGTAGCAATCCCCTTTAATTTTGCCGCAAGTAACACTGGCCCAGTCACATACCCGCCCACACCGAGCACAAGTGCGGGCCTGAAACGCTTCATGATGCTCAACGCCTGCAAAAGACTGAAAGGAAGCTTAGCCAGAGCCTTAAGCCGGGTAAGTCCCCCCTTACCCTTTAAGCCCAGGCAACTAATACTCGTCACCTCAAACGAACGGTTCGCCAGTACCCTGGCATCGGTCTGCCGCTCCGTACCGACAAAAAGCATCTCTGCTCCGGGAAAGCGCCGCAGAACCCTTTCCGCCACGGCAATGCCGGGAAACAGATGCCCTCCCGTGCCTCCGCCGCTGATAATCATCCGAACCTTCTCCCTTTCCTCAGACATTAAAGCGTGGCTCTTCCCTGCCGCGTCCCCTTCCGTCCACATCCGTAAAAAGACTCGATTTCCGCCAAGGTTTTCCTGAAACACTCAGGACAATAACCGGAGGTGACAACCTGACCGGTGATCGTTTTTTTCATCCAGCAATTTCCTATCTTCACCTTGTGACAACTGCAACAAACCGAGACCATTTAATTCTCTCTCCTCTTTTTTCGTTATCAGCCATCAGTAACCGTTCACCGGGGCACCAATTTTACGGCAACTACTGTCTTGTAAGCGTTTACCAGCACCTCATTAAGCCATCTGGAGCATGGACTGGCGGTCAGCCTTTTCCCTGACCTTGAAAACCTCTTCCTGAAAAACCCTGCCCCGCTCTACATAACTCGCAAACTGATCAAAACTGGCGCAGGCCGGGGACAGCAAAACAACGTCTCCGGCAACGGCAATCTCACCAGCCCTATGCACCGCATGGGCCAACGACTCCAACTTCTCCACTTCAATCAGGCCGGCAAAAGATTCCGACATTTTACCCCGGGCCTCGCCAATCAGAAGCATAGTCTTGACATGGCGCTCCACTGTACGGCGCAGCAGCCTGTAATCACCGCCCTTGTCCCGACCGCCGGCAATAAGGATTACAGGCCGGGTCATTGCTTTTAGGGCCGAATCAACCGCGCCGATATTTGTTGCCTTTGAATCGTCAAAATAGCTGACTCCGGCAATGTCCGCCACAAATGCAAGGCGGTGGGGCAAGGTGGAAAAATCCGCCAGACCCCGGTTGATTCCCCGCTCCGAACATCCCATAAGGCGAGCGCCAAGGATAGCTGCCATGCTGTTTTCGTCATTGGGCGAACTACGCAGTGTTGCGGGCAGATCATAGTCTTCTTCACTTCTGTCCGCAGCCAACCTTACTGTAATGCGGCCATCCTGGACCGTGGCTTCATTCTTGTCATGCGGATCACATCCAAAAAAGAACCGTTGTCCGGCACCGGACGGAGATAAGTCAAGATGTTTCCTGATTTCAGGATCATCATGATTAATGATCATCTTATCGCCCCTTCCCTGACTGGCAAAGATTCGAAATTTCGACTTTCCATACGCGGCAAAAGAGTCATAACGATCCAGATGATCAGGGGTAATATTCAGTAAAACTCCAACATCGGGCCGGAAATTCTCCGCCGTATCAAGCTGAAAACTGCTGACTTCCAAAACAACCACGTCAGCGTCTTGCGAAGTAACAAGATAGTCGGCAAGGGGCGTTCCGATATTTCCGCCGACAAAAACATTTTTTCCATCCGCCCTCAACAGTTCTCCCAGCAGGGTGGTCACTGTGGTCTTGCCATTGGTGCCGGTAACAGCAACAACCGGCGTCCGGAGATAATCCTCGGCAAAGGCCAGTTCGCCGATCATGGGAATTTTTTTTGCCCTGGCAGCCTGCAGAACCGGAAGATCCAGGGGAACTCCGGGGCTGACAACTATCAAATCAGCGGAAACAAACAACTCGGCTGAATGACCGCCGAATTCGCTCCGGATATTTTTTTCTGTGAGCCAGGCAAGAATCTCCGGTTTGATCGTCTCCCGGTCCGCGCCCTCGGAGACCATAACTTCGGCTCCCTGGCGCAGGAGAAAACGCGCTGCGGCCAGACCGGATTTCCCCAATCCCATTACCACGACCCGGCCTGTTTCTATTTTTTCCCTGATCCAGCACATTTTTTAATTCGAGGGTCAGAGGGACAAAGGGTCAGAGGGGCAGAGGGAAAAGCAACCCCCTATGCATCTTAGTCCCTTAGTCCCTCTTCCCCTCTTCCCCTTTGTCCCTTTGTCCCTTTGTCCCTCTGTCCCTTCTCCCTCTGTCCCTCTGTCCCTCTGTCCCTCTGTCACCGCAACTTCAAAGTGG
>JAGHCC010000440.1 GCA_021160685.1 Desulfobulbaceae bacterium
GCTTTAGCCCCTTTCATGTAGGCATAATCAACGAGCAGGCCGTCAACCTCCGCCACGTTAATCCGCTTTTCGTCGGGAAAACAGTCACGGATCATCTGCAACCGCTCTTCCATGGAAAAAAGAGTCTTTTTACCGGGATTTTGCGCGATGGCAACAATAACATGATCAAAAAGCACGAGACTTCGCTTGATGATATCAAGATGTCCACTGGTAATCGGATCAAAGGTTCCAGGATACACGGCAATTGTTCCGGAAACATCGGCATCTGGTCTAAAAAGCTTTTTATCAGACATTTTTTTCGATTCTTTTTAAATGGTACAGCCAGAAGCCGGTTTCACCATAGCAGCGCTGATCATATAAGTTCAGACTACCGACTTCTGCTGGAAGCTTACAGCCGGCATCTTCTTCGACGATAACCAGACCGCAATTCGTAACAAACCTGCCTGTGCCCAAACGAACAAGAGTTTTTAAGCCAAGACCTTTCTTGTAGGGCGGATCCAAAAAAATAATCGAAAACCCTTGCTCTGGACAGTATTGCCGCAGAAAAGAAAGATTCCCGGCCAGATTACGCTTCAAAACCGTGGAGACAGCCAGGAAGGAACAAGCCGCAAGATTTTTGTTTATAAGACTGATAGCCTCATGATGTTGATCGACAAACAAGGCACTGGCAGCACCGCGGCTCAAGGCCTCAAGACCAAGGGCGCCGGTTCCGGCAAAAAGATCAAGGATCACCGCTCCGTTGACTTTACTGCCGATGATATTAAAAAGCGCTTCCCTTGCCCGGTCCGCAGTGGGTCTGATCAGGTTTCGTTTCTGTTTTGACGGCGAAAAAAGACGACGGCCTCTTGCAGACCCGGCAATAATACGCATTTCGTAACTCTTCAGCAGCACCCCATCTGCACGCGATCAGGCTGGTTCACATAGCCAACTATAGTTCTCCAGCCTGCTTACGCACATCTGGAGTACTGCTGAAGAGTTACAGTATGGTGTTTTTGCCAATTATATAGTTCCACCTGAATAAATACCGCATTTCAAACAAGCCGTTTGACTAATTCACCACAGAATTCCCGGAGACAAAAAAATTCTCTGAGGCCTCTGAAATCTCTGTGTCTCAATATTAAATATATTTTTCGATCAGGACTTCGGCAATCTGAACCGCATTCAGGGCAGCGCCCTTTAAAATATTATCGGCGACAACCCAAAGGTTAATTCCATTAGCAATGGATTCATCCTCACGAATCCGGCCGACCATGGTCTCAAATTTCCCTGCACAATCAACGGCAAGAGGATATTGACACTCTGCGGGATTATCCACCAAAAGAACACCGGGAGCGTCCTTCATCAGATCTTTGACTTCAGCCGCTGTGATCTTTTCCCGGGTCTCAATGTTGACGGATTCGGAATGACCATAGACGACAGGCACCCGCACCGTGGTGGCCGTGACGCCGATTGTCGTATCCTCAAAGATTTTTCTGGTCTCGTTGACCATTTTCATCTCTTCCTTGGTATATCCGTTATCAAGAAAGCTGTCGATATGAGGCAAACAGTTAAAGGCGATCTGGTGAGGATAAACCTGATGAACAAGTTCGTTTCCGCCGGCATAGGCCATCACCTGATTTTTAAGTTCTTCAATCGCCGGGGTACCGGAACCTGAAACAGCCTGATAGGTGGAAACAACAATACGTTTAATGCCCACCTTGTCATAAATCGGTTTCAAGGGCAGCAGCATCTGAATTGTTGAACAATTGGGGTTGGCAATGATACCCCTCTTTGTATATTGACCAATGGCATGGGGATTCACCTCGGGCACAACAAGAGGAATCTCGGGATCCATCCGATAGGCGCTGGAGTTATCAACCACAACCGCACCTGCCTCTGCAGCTGCAGGAGCAAAATCAAGAGACCGGGAAGCGCCGGCTGAAAACAGGGCAACATCAATATCCTTGAACGAATCCTTGCTGAGCAGTTGTACCGCAATCTCCTGATCTCTGAATTTTAATTTTTTCCCGATTGACCTTTCCGACGCCAGCAAACGCAATTCAGCAATGGGGAAATTCCGTCTTTCCAGCACATCAAGCATGGCAGCACCTACAGCACCGGTGGCGCCGGCCACAGCAACATTATATTTTGTCTTGCTCATTTTATCCTCATTATAAATACAGGGACGCGTTTACCAGCGGCTCATCTGCCAGACTTTTCCTTCTCCTTCTGCAAATAAGCCAAACGATTCAGGCCATTCAGGTAGGCCTTGGCCGCAGCCGTGACAATATCCGGATCAGCCCCCTGGCCGATGACAATCTTCCCGTCACATTCCAGCCTCACCATGACCTCACCCTGGGCATCAGTGCCGCCGGAAATGGAACTGACAGCGAAATAAAGAAGTCTGCTCTTTGTCCCGGTCAGCCGGGCAATCGTCTTGAATGTCCCGTCAATGACGCCCACACCAATGGAGGCATCTTGAACTTCACTGCCGTTCACAAGCAGTTTAACCGCCGCAGTGGGCATGGTCTTGTTGCCACTCATAGCACCCAGAGAAATAAGCTTATAGACTTCAGGAACGCGGAGAACCTCATCCATGATGATTGCCTCCAGATCCTCATCGACCATATCTTTCTTAACGTCGGCAAGCTCCTTGAAACGGACAAAGACCCTGTTTAGTTCCTCATCGCTCAATCCATCATAACCCATGGTCTGAATTCGATCCTTGATAGCGTGCCGTCCGGAATGTTTTCCCAAAACAAGGCTACCGCTGCTCAAGCCGATATCGCAGGGATTCATAATTTCGTAAGTGGTCCGCTCCTTCAAAATACCATCCTGATGAATTCCGGACTCATGGGCAAAGGCATTGGCTCCGACAATAGCCTTATTAGGCTGAACCATCATGCCGGTGATGGTGCTGACCATCTTGCTCGAAGGATAAATGTGTTCAGTGACAATATCCGTATAAAAAGGCAATTGATCGGATCTGGTGCGAAGCGCCATGACC
>JAGHCC010000261.1 GCA_021160685.1 Desulfobulbaceae bacterium
GCCTTGGAGACCGGCTGGAAGCAGCAGGATTCATCATTGATGAATATTTTGAAACGCCGAACTCGATTCATTCTATTAACAAAAACGTCTTCCAGGTCCTTCTTGCCCTGGAACGCCGGCAATCAAACCATGTCGATCTTTTTTTCAATCAACATGCAACGGGCAGCGGCGGCAGACCATATCAAAGGCCATTACTGCCCATCGACAACAAACATCTCCAGCATATCAAAAAAAGAAGCTGGCACGGCCGCAGCCTGCCCACATTCGGCATCCCGCCTTCCCGTCTTTTTACCGGCCTGCTCCGTCAGTATCTTTTTGTCAGCCTGTTCCGAGCCCAGACGGAATCACTGGAAAGCGAACAGGCCAGCCGGCTGCTGTCGCTGCAGAACGCGGAAAAAAATATCCAGGACCATCTGGAGGAACTCAAAGCCGACTTCCGGATCAAACGGCAGACCGCTATCACCTCGGAACTTCTTGATATTGTTGCCGGGTTCAAGGCAGCAGCCGGAAAAAACTGATTTAATTACCAGAAAATACCCGAAACAAAACCTTTAAACACCATCAACACAGACCTCGTAAAAAACTTTTTGTTATTGACTATAAACCCTTTACTGGAAAGGAATTTAATCGAAATTGGACAGTCGGTCCGGGTTAAAAAAAGCTTCAAAATTCAGGGTTCAATGTTGCTGGTTCCCTTGAGACAACGGGTACCCTCTTAACTCTGAACCTTGAACCTTAAACCAGGTCTCCAACAAGAATACTCCGCACTTTTTTCAATGACTTTTCACTGTCGACCAGGATCAGCAGGACATCATTTTCATCAAGCATTGTTTTCCCACGGGGAATCAGAACTGCGTCGCCGCGCAACACAGACACAATCAGAATTCCTTCCGGCAGCCCTAAATCCGCCAACAGTCTGCCGCTAACCGCTCCCGCACCCATTTCCACCAGATGCAGGCCACCGCGGACTACCAGAGAAAAATCCAGCCGGTCAAAGCCATGCAGGCTGGAGACAATTTCAGCAGCGGCTGAAATTTTAGGGGCCACAATCTTGCTCACGCCAATTTCCTGACAGGCGGCCCGTAAGCCCACATCATTAAGCTTGACGATAATCTTACCCACCCGCATCCGGTGCCCCAGCATGGCAATAACTGTATTGATCGCATCCAAGGAAGTCGTGGCAACCAGGGCATCCGCCTCGGAAAGACGCGCTTTTTCCAAAATCTCCGGATTTGTTCCATCACCATGAAGCACCAGAACATCAAACTCGGCTGCCAGCTCTTCGCAACGCTTTTCATCACTATCAATGAGAACAAGTTCATTGTGCTCATGCCGGCACAGTGTTTCAAGCAGATTGCGACCAATATCGCCAATTCCAACGATAACAATTTTCATTTTCACTTCCCTTTTTTACGGCGCGTTCAGAAACCCTTTTTCGTAACCGTTCACCGGGGGCTACTGATTTACGAAAACCCCAGTTCTGTAAGCGTTTACCAGTGCCTTAGATTCGTTCTTTTTGGGCCTTTGAACTATAGCCCCTCTATGTGAAAAGGCCCAAACGGACGAAGATGAGGTGCTGGTGAACGCTTACCCTTTTTTCCACAACCATGTTCCCGGATAGAACAAAATCAGCACCGGCAGAATTTCAAGCCTGCCGGCCCACATATCAAAAATAAGCAGCACTTTACATCCCGATGATAACCCAGCCGATGTAATCCCGGCGGAAAGCCCCACGGTCCCCAGAGCGGAGGCGCTTTCAAACAGAGCGTCAACAACGGAAAAACCATACAACGACAGAACAAGCATGGAAAAAACAAGCATGAACAAATAAACGAAAAACAAGGTGGCAGTCTGGATGATTACAGTCTGCGCCACAGGTTGTCCACCATACTTGCACACCACCTTTGCTTCGGGAGGGAGCATGCTTCGCTGTATACTCCAATGGACCATCTTGAGCAGCAACAACAGCCGGACAATCTTGATGCCGCCGGCACTCGAACCATTGCTGCCGCCGATCATCATCATCATAGCACTGAAGATTTTTTTTGTCTCCGGCCAGGCAGCAGGATCGCTGACGGAAAATCCCGTTGTTGTGACGGTTGATGCGGCTTCAAAAAGAGCTGAGACAAAATCCAGACGGCTGCTTGAAAAAAAAAGAAACAAAAGAGAGGTGGAGGCGATGAGAAAAACAAGGCCGCGGACCTGTGAATCCCGGCTGAACGGCTTCCAGCCCCCTTTGAACAGGGTGTAATAGAGAGGAAAAGTAATCGCCCCCAGAACCATGAACATGATCACAGCCGGTCTTGCCAAGCCGCCTCCCACTTCGCTGAAACGGGCCATGCCGTCCCTGTATGGAGAGAAACCACCGGTGGAGACTGTGGACAGAATATGGAGAAGACTGTCAAAAGGCGTCATTCCCACGGCGAGAAAAACGAAAAACCCAATCACGGTGAGGGTGAGATAGATTCTGACAACGAGCCCGGCAGTGGCAAAAATACTGCCCACTAAATTTTCCCGGCCGAATTCCGAAGCGTAAAGCTGGAAAGACGCCTTGCCCGGCTCAAGAAACATGACAAGAGAAATAATAATGATACCGGCCCCGCCAACCCACTGCAGGTAAGCGCGAAAAAAAAGCAGGCTGACCGGCAGCCGCTCAACATCAACAACAGAAAGACCGGTCGTGGTGATGCCTGACATACTTTCAAAAAAACTGTCAAGAAAAGGTGTTACAGGCAAAAACGGCAGGGCGGCAATGACGGCAAAAAGCAGATAAGCTGCGGCGGTAACAACCAGCGCCTCCTGAAAGTCAAGAACGATGGCCTTGAAATCAACATTTCTTCCCAGAAAAAAGCAGGTCAGGGCCAGAGCGGCAAATATGGCGACATAGAGCAATTCACCGGCAAAAAGAGCAACCAGAGCAGGAAGAATGAGCACCACGCCAAATGGGCGCAGCAAGGCGGCAAGATAAATGAAAACAGCCCGCAAATTCAGTGGAAAAAAAGATCTAACCCGTTGCATCACTTCTCTAAAATCAGGCCATGGCAGGCAAGCACCCTTCCAAACAGGGCATAAAATCCGACTCCGAAACCGCCAGGACCAGGTTTTCTCTGTTAAAATAAATTTACAAATCAGTCATCTCCATTGACCTTAGGTAGCAAGTAAAAATAAGTTGTACAGATTGCGCAGTATTTTCGGAGTCTTCGCTTACCTGTTTGTTTTCAAGGCGCGTTAAGCTGCGCATAACGAGTTATGTAAGGCTTGACGCAACACAGAAAACAAGCAAAAGGACAAACAAGGTGTATAAGTTATTTTTACTTGATGCCTTATCTCCCAACAGCCTGTGACTCCTGTGATCGTCCCTGCTCCTCATCCAGGAGTTCCTTCATGTCCATGGCATGATCAAATTCATGGATCTCCTTCTCACTGAGGAGCAGATCTTTCAGAGCAAAAGCCAGGAGACGACAGTACTGGCTGAAGAGACGGTTGGCCATAAGCAGGGAGGCGATCTCCAGCTCATTAATGTCTCCATCGGCTGCCCGCTTCATCACGGTCTGGAGGAACCGTTTATCCATCTGCTCGATGTGAACCACGGTCCGCAGCAGGCTGCGGTACTGCTCCTGCAAATCCCCAATCTCCTGAAAGCGGTTGATGTCGTGGTACAGTTCCAGCAAACGACGGCGAAACAGCTTATACTGCTGGTGCAGATATTCATTGTCCGAACCATCGAACTCGTCCAGGTCGTGCCTGATCCCCTTGATATTTTTGATTGAGTTCATGATATTACGCGAGGCATAGATCATCCTTTCCAGTTCCCTGGCCTCTGCTTCCTCAAGCTGGGCATTGAGGAGCTTTGCGTAAAACTCGATGATCTCTCCGTGCAGGAGCTTTACCTTTTCATAAAAATCAGAAAGACTGCCGCGCCTGGCCGAATTTTCTTCAAAGGGCAGAGTATGATCAAAAACCAGTTTGTGATCAATCCTTAAAGTCCTGAGGCTGTAGAGCTGACACTCCTCAAAAAGGTGAAGAATCTCCTTACGCAGGGAGGCGGTGGCTGCGTCCGTGACTTCCGTAGGCGTGTTATTGAGATAAACGGTGAGAATCTCCTTATGATCGGGAAAGGTTCGGCTCAGAAAGCGGGCGAGGAGTCCGATAAAGGGAAAAAAGACGATCACGCCAATAAAATTAAAAAGGGTATGAAAGAGGGCCAGGGCCATGACCGCGTTGCTGGTGGTATCAAAGAAGCAGGCAACCAGCCAGGACAAAGGCTGCAGGGCGACAAAGGCAATGATACCGGTCAGCAAATTAAAAATGAGATGACTGGTGCTCACCCGTTTCTTGGCCTGGATCCCGCCTAAGGAACCGAGGAGAACGGTAACCGTGGTGCCGATATTGGCGCCGATTACCATGGCCACAGAGTTATCAAAACCGATCAGGCCGCTGTTCAATGCGGTGAGAATGATGGCTATGGTCGCCGAGCTCGACTGCATGAGGGCGGTGATCAGAATGCCGAAGAAGAGGTAGAGCCAGAGCCCGTATTCACCAATGGAACTGAGATCGATATGCTGGGCATAGATCTCCACACTGGTCTTCATAAAATCGAGACCCAGAAAAAGAAAACCAAAGCCGATCAGCAGCCTGCCTCCCTGAAAAAACTTTGAGGATGGACCAAAGGCAATAAAAACAAGGCCGCCTCCTGCGATCAGGGGCAAGGCAAAACTCTCGATCTTCAGTTTAAAACCGAATACAGCGACAATCCAGGAAGTGATGGTGGTGCCGATATTAGCGCCCATCATCACTCCGATTCCATTTTCCATGGTCATCACCCCGGCCCCGACAAAGGCGAGAACCATGAGAGACACCGCCGAGCTGGACTGAAGGATGGCGGTGGTCAATGCACCACTGCCGATGGAACGTAAGCGACCGTTGGTATAAGACCTGATCATCCGGCGGAAGGCCCTGCCGGATATGGCCTTGACGGAATCCTCCAAAAGAAACATGCCATAAAGGAAAATGGCGAGGCCGGCCAGCAATTTCCAGAGATCTAAAGAATCACTCATAAGATATTATGTGAAGCTGAAGGAGTTATTTGGCCCACGCACTTTTTGCCTGGGCCAAATTAGCGGCAAAAACAGGAACTCGGTCTCGTTCCCGGCCCTTTCACGCAGACTTTTTTTGGAACTTCCAGTTGCGATCGACTCTTTGTATGAATATATTTAATATAATGACCGGATGCTATTAAAATTTCAAGTAACTGTTCAGGAGCACCCCATCTTGTCCCATTTCGGAGTCTCGCATACTCGTTTACCTGGCCTTCTCGAATAGCACAAGTATGCTTCGAAGTCCCAGGTAAGGCGAGGAACGGAGACTCCGAATGAACCAATATGGAGCACACCTGAACAGTTACAGGACGGTAGTTAGGCCAATTTGGTGGCCCACCTGAATAGTTACAATTTCAAAAAGAAGCTAAGGAGATAAAGTAATGAATGAAATCAAAACAATCCTGGTACCCATTGATTTTTCGGATAATTCAGAAAAAATCCTCCAGGGGGCAATTTACATGGCTGGAAAACTGGGGGCAAAGATGCAGGTTATCTTTGTTGCCGAGGATCTTTCCACCTATTCCAGGCTCGCAATCCCCCACACCTCGCTGAAACAGTTTCAGGATGAGATTCTTACCGGTGCAGAAAATAAGATAGCCGTTTTCCTGGAAGAGAATATCGGCGACAAAGCAGACTATATGGGCAGGGTTCTGACCGGCGACATCTCGGAACAGATCATTGACTTTGCCGCGGAAGAAAAGATCGACATGATCATCATGGGAAGCCACGGTTACAAAGGGCTTGAAAAAGTGGTGTTCGGCAGTGTGGCGGAGCACGTAGTCAAAAATTCTCCCTGCCCCGTGCTGGTGATTAATCCTTACAAATAGGCGTTTATCAAAATTGCTGAACCCGTAAAAAGTCTTTTTCTCACCACAGAGACCACAGAGATTTTTTTTCTTACAATCAGTTACCTCCGTGATCTCTGTGCGCTCTGTGGTTAATTTGTAGTTTTTACGAAATCATCAAAATTGACATGGGCATAAAAAAAGTTGAAAAAAACAATCAACACTGAAAGGCAACCGATTAAACTCTGGCTCGACGATGTCGAAGCCGGAACCATGGAACAGGCAAAACATCTTGCCAATCTGCCTTTCATCCATAAACATATTGCCGTGATGCCCGATGCTCATCTGGGCTATGGCATGCCCATCGGCGGGGTCATGGCCACAGATGATGTAGTAATCCCCAATGCCGTCGGCGTTGACATCGGCTGCGGTATGTGCGCTCTGCAAACCTCCCTGACCTCCATCAGCACCGACAACCTCAAATCGATCATGGCCCTGATTCGCGGCAGCGTTCCCGTCGGTTTCAAGCATCATAAAAAAAAGCAGGACAGACGGCTTATGCCGAAAACCAGAGGCAGTGCGCCGCTTTCCGAACTGCCCATTGCCTCCAGGGAGTACAACAACGCTTTAACCCAGCTGGGAACCCTTGGCGGCGGCAACCATTTTATTGAAATCCAGAAGGGAAGCGACGGCCACATCTGGATCATGATCCATTCCGGCAGCCGTAACCTGGGCTACAAGGTGGCGAATTATTACAATAAACTGGCAATTAAGCTCAACAGAAAATGGGGATCAAAAATTTCGCCCAAGTGGCAGCTCGCCTTTCTTCCCGTCAACAGTAAAACAGGGATCAGCTATCTTCTGGAAATGAATTTTTGCCTTGATTTTGCCCTGGCAAACAGAAAATTGATGATGGAACGGACTAAAGACGCCTTTCTGGCCATGATGGCGCCGGTGACCTTTGATCAATTCATCAACATTGCCCATAACTACGCTGCCCTGGAAACCCATTTTCACAAACAGGTATTTGTCCACCGCAAAGGAGCAACCAGAGCCAGAGAGGGAGAACTGGGCATTATTCCCGGCTCTCAGGGGACACCCAGCTATATTGTCAGGGGAAAGGGCAACAGGGACAGTTTTGAATCATGCGCCCATGGCGCCGGCCGTAAAATGGGACGCAAACAGGCCCAGCGCCAACTGGATCTGCGAGCGGAGCAGAAACGCCTTAACGACCAAGGCATCATCCATGAAATCCGGCACCAGAGAGATCTGGATGAAGCGGCCGGGGCCTATAAAGATATTGATGAAGTGATCGAAAACCAGCTTGACCTGATCGAGGTCATTGTTTCCCTCAAGCCTCTGGCCGTGATCAAGGGGTGATGGCGGGAACTCTCGGTCCCACGCTCCAGCGTTCAGGATAAAGATTAAAATGGGCAGAACACGCTATAAAATAATTAAGCCGACTGCCCCGCATTTTATGACAGTCACAACTGTTAATTGGATACCAATCTTTACCCGTCCTGCGACAGTCCAAATCATTCTTGATTCCTTTGAACACTTACAGAAAGCACACAGCTTGCAACTTTATGGTTTCGTCGTTTTAGAAAATCATCTGCATTGTATTGCCCAATCTAAGGATTTAGCCAAAAGCATGAGCTCCTTTAAGTCTTATACTGCAAAAATGATACTTCGTTATCTTGAGTCTCAAAAAGCAAGCAGGATACTTGAGCAACTGGCTTTTCACAAAAAGGCTCATAAAAAAGACAGAACGTATCAGGTCTGGGAGGAAGGCATCCATCCTCAATGGATACAAAATGAAGAAATGCTTCGGCAAAAGCTTGAATATATCCATTTGAATCCTGTTAAGAGGGGGTATGTTGCTGAAGCGAGCCATTGGCGTTATTCAAGTGCCGGGAACTATGAGTTTGGGAGTGGACTGATAAAGGTGTTTTGTGATTGGTAGGTTGAAAGTGGACGCTGGAGCGTCCAAAATTGTTCCCACGCTGGAGCGTGGGAACAAGAGTCGAAACCATGATGAAAACATGCCACGTAGATCAATTGGGCATCAGCCAACCTTTTTCCCGGCAGGCCTCAACCACCAGATTTTTCAAACCAAGAATAAACTGCGGCAGGACATTCAGTGATTCGGTCCGTTTCAGCTCCATCCCCAGTTCCCGGGCCAGTTCGCCATACTCGATATCAATCTCGTACAGGGTCTCCACATGGTCGGAGACAAAACTGATGGGCACCATGAGTACCCGGTTGCAGCCTTCTCTGCTCAGACTTGCAAGCATATCCGGCGTTGACGGCGAAAGCCACTCCACCGGGCCGCTGCGGCTCTGGAAACAAAGTTTTCCGCTACGGCCAATGATCTCTTCAATTCCCTTAATGGTTTGAGCCATCTCCTCAAGATAAGGATCTCCCTCATCAATGAACTTGACCGGCAGGCTGTGGGCGCTGTAGACCAGCTGCACATCGTCATCGCCAAAAGTATCCAGCCCCTGCTGAATAGTCTGGGCCAGGCACTGGATATAATCGGGCTGGTCCGGCCAGGAAGCAATCTCAACCAGTTCAAAGCCGGGAGAAAAGTCGGCCATGATCTGACGCAGATCAACCATGGAGGAACCGGTGGTGGCCTTGGAATAATGGGGATAAAGGGTCAGGCCGATAATCTTCCTGATACCGGCCTGGGCAAACTCATCCAGGGTCTCTTTAACAAACGGACGCCAGTAGCGCATGGCCATGGACACCTGAAAGGAACCCACTGACGCCAGTTCAGCTGCCAGAGCCCTTCCCTGCTCACCGGTTATTCGATTCAGGGGAGAACCACCGCCGATCAGGGCGTAGTTCTTTGAACTCTTCGGAGCCCGTCTTCTGGCAATCAGACGAGCAATTGGTTTTTGCAAAAACTTGGGACCTAAGCGGATAATCTGCCGATCAGAAAAAAGATTATAGAGAAAGGGCTCCACATCCTCTAATTTTTCCGGCCCGCCCAGGTTCAACAGAATAACACCGATGGTCTCTCCAGCCGTCATAGTCATCAGTCAAAGACTCCTGATTTCCTGCTTTTAATCGTTTCCGCAACATCACCGGGCTGAAAATCAAGCCGGGCAAAAATATCAGCCTCAAGCTGCTGGCACTTAACGAAATTGTCCAAGATAGCCCCATGGCGGTATTTATTATCACGACCGTAACGCTCCATGATATAGGCCAGCCTTTCGTCCAGGCTGACAACCTGATCGTGGTTGATTCGTTTATCGGCATAATAAACAATCTGCTTTTCACTAATTATACCGGGTTTTGTTTTCTGCAGCACCACATGCTCGGCCACAATTTCGGCAATTTCATGAAAGCCGTGACGCAGGACAATTTTTTCCCCCTCGCGGTCATGCCGACAGACGGAGTTCAAACAGGGGGTCTTGGCAATATCGTGGAGGAGGGAGCCGGCAACAACTAGCTCCATTGACAGGTCAAAGGGGTTTTGCCGGATATGACGGGTAATCAACTCCGCCACCCTGGCCACCATGATGGAATGGGCCTTGATATGGACGAGCATTTCATACTCGTCCATCAACTCAAAACACTGTTTAACTGTAGGAATCATTTTTTTAACGCACAAGCCGCTACCTTCGGCTCTTGCATGTCATCTTTTTTAAGATTGACCACTCAAACGATGCACGGTCTCGACGACAAATTTCGCCTTTTCCGGCGGTGTTTCCGGCAGGATGCCGTGGCCGAGATTAAAGATGTGGCCTCGGGCGGATTTTCCTTCCTCCAGGATTCTGGCAATCCTCTTTTCCAATTTATCCTCGGGCAGGAGCAGAGCACAGGGATCAAGATTTCCCTGGAGGGAGATATCCGGTCCGACAATTTTTGCCGCATCAGACAACTTGAGCCGCCAGTCCAGTCCCAGGACATCGGCGCCGCAGGTCATGGACTGATCAAGCAGAGTAGAACCGTTGTTGGCAAAATAAATCAGGGGGATTCCAGCGCCTTTCAATTCGGCAATAATTCGTTTCACATAGGGCAGGGCAAATTCGCCGAAATCACAGGGCGCAAGAGCACCGGCCCATGAATCAAAAATCTGCAGGGCCTGGGCTCCGGCTGCGGCCTGGGCCTTGAGATAGGCAATGGTGCAGTCGGTGACCTTATTCATCATTTCTGCGTACAATTCAGGGGCCGAGTACATCATTTTTTTCGTATTAAAAAAGGCCTTGGACGAGCCGCCCTCAACCATGTAGGTGGCCAGGGTAAAAGGCGCGCCGCAAAAACCGATGAGCGGCACCTTGTCGGCCAGCTCTTTGCGCAAGATGCGGATGGTCTCCATGACATAACCAAGCTTTTCCTCCGGATCAGGGACAACCAGCCGCTCTACATCCGCCCGGTCTTTAATGGGCTCTGGCAGGACCGGCCCCCTTTTTTCCTGAAACTCAAGCTTCATGCCCATGGCCTCAAGGACCACGAGAATATCAGAAAACAGAATAGCCGCATCCACCCCAAGGATATCAACGGGCTGCAGGGTGACCTCTGCGGCCCGTTCCGGGGTTTTGCAAAGCTCAAGAAATGTCATCTTGCTTCTGACCTTGTGATAATCCGGTAAGTAACGGCCGGCCTGGCGCATGATCCAAATCGGGGTATGGCTGGTCTTTTCGCCTCTGCAGGCCTTCAAAAAATTGGTATTCATGAGGATTCCTTATCTATTCCTTATTTTACTTCTGACTTCTGACTCCTGACTCCTGACTCCCGCATCTTGAGCGGAACATACGAGCAAAACGGCTCCTCTTCCATATAATCGCCGGTCATGGCATAGGCCCTGGCCCGGCAGCCGCCGCAGACATTGACATATTCGCAGGCGCCACAGGTGCCCTTGTAGGATTTAAAATCCCGCAGCTCATTAAATAGTTTGGAATCTTCCCAGATCTCCTTAAAGGACTGTTTCCTGATATTGCCCGCCTCCAGGGGAAAATAACTGCAGGGCAGGACATTGCCGTCCACATCAATCAAAGAAATCAACTGGCCGGCAAGACAGCCCTTGGCACCGCCAGTGGAGAAATTCAGAGTCCGCCGCTTGAAATCATCGCCGGATTCTTTTTTCTTCTGCAGCACAACCCGGTAATAATGAGGGGCGCAGGTGGGCCGCACTAGGATATCATCCTCGTTTTTCTCCATCTCGTAATGCCATTCAAGGATCTCCTCATAGACATCAGCGGGAATCAGCTCTTCCATCATGTCCTCGCCCCGGCCCGTGGGCACGATCATAAACATATACCAGGCCGTGGCGCCAAGTTCTTTGGCCAGTTTATAGACCTTGGGAATCTCATCCTGGTTCCGTTTGGTGAATGACGAGTTGATCAAAAAGGGGATGGAGTGTTTTTTAAACAGGCCGGCAGCCCGAATCATACCGTCAAAGGCGCCTTTGACATTACGAAAATCATCATGCACCTCGGCGGTTGAGCCGTCCAGGCTGAGAGACACCATCTTGATGCCGCTCTCCTTCATCTTCAGACATTTTTCTTCGGTGACCAGGGTGCCGTTGGTGGCCAGACACATGCGCAGCCCCTTTTTTGTGCCATAGGTCGCGATTTCAAAAACATCATCACGCAACAGAGGCTCCCCGCCGGAAAGAACCACCACCGGCGTGGCATAGGAGGCAATATCATCAATCACCCGGCAGGCCTCTTCAAAAGAAAAATCAGGATGGTCCCTGGCTTCGAGCTGCGAAGAGGAACGGCAGTGGACACATTTCAAATTACAACGTCTGGTGATTTCCCAGGCTATCCATTTCGGTTCAAATTCCACGTAGTCTCCTTACTTTTTTTACAAAACTTAGAACCACTAATTAACACCAATTTACACAAAGATTTTTATAAAACAAAACGAACCCATTCTAATTTTGGATGTTTAAAATTCAAAATTAAACCCACTTTCAGGTTAGTTATTTTCAAATAATTCAGTATTTGACCTCGTTCAATATTGGTAATCCGCTCTACAGTTTTTGTATCCACGACAATTTGATCATAAACTATCAGGTCAGGAATATAGACGCCGACTTTGACTGATTTGTAAATAACATCATATTGAGGCTGTTGTTTAAAAGGAATATTATGAAGTTTAAAATCAACAACCAGAGCATTTTCATACGGTTTTTCCAGCAACCCATGCCCCAGAGTATTTAAGACCTCCATAGCGCAACCCACGACCTGATAGACTTCATCTTTTAAAAATAATTTGTGTTTATTTGTGTCTATTCGTGGTTCCAAAACCATATCCCCTAACCCCTGCCCCCCGGTCTCTACAGATAATCAGCAGCGACGGCGGCCAAAGGACTGCGGACACTTTTCGTCAATGTAACATGGCCATGAATCTCTAACCCTTTTAATCGTTCCACCGTGTAGGTCAAGCCATTACTGCTTGAATCAAGATAAGGGTTATCGATCTGGTAGGGATCACCCGTGAGAACCATTTTGGTCCCCTCCCCTGCCCTGCTGATAATGGTTTTAACCTCATGGGGCGTCAAATTCTGCGCCTCATCGACAACAACATATTGTTCAGGAATGGATCGGCCGCGGATATAGGTCAATGCCTCCATTTCCACGATGTGATCTTTGAGAAGATCATCAACCATCTGGCGTACCGTGGCCTCGTCCTTTTGATCTTTTTTCCTGCCGCCGCTCATAATAAAGGTCAAATTATCAAAAATCGGCTGCATCCAGTGGGCCAGCTTTTCATCCTTATCGCCGGGCATATAGCCAAGGTCATTGCCCATGGGAATAATCGGCCGTGAAACCAGAATTTTCTCATACCTTTTGTTAATCAGCACCTCCTGAAGAGCGGCAGCCAGGGCCAGCAGGGTTTTTCCCGTCCCGGCCTGTCCCACCAAGGTGACAACCTGCACCTTGGGATCGAGAAGAAGCTCCAGGGCCATGCGCTGTTCCTTGCTGCGGGAGCGGATATGCCAGGCCGAGTCACGATGCGATTCCAGGCGGACAAGTTTCGTTTTCCCCCTCGCCCTGGCCAGGGCGGAATGTTTCGGATCAACTTCATCCCGTAAAAGGACAAATTCATTGGGAATAAGTTCCAGATCTTCACCGGAGAGTTCCCCATTCTCAAAAAATTCGTCAATTAATTCGCCCGGGACATCAAGCTGCCGCTGGCCGGTGAAAAGCTCATCAAAATTGATTTTCTGCTTTTCAAAATCCATGACATCAATACCGAGAACATCGGCTTTCAGCCTGGCATTAATGTCCTTGGAAACAAAGATGACCTTCTCGCCCCGTTCAAAGAAGGTGTAAGCTACGGCCAGGATGCGATTATCGGCAACCTTGAGATCAAGACCAGGATTTTTCACATCTTTACACTCGGTAAAAATCCGCAATATGCCGCCGTTCTCCATTTCAACTCCATCGGACAGGCGCCCCTTTTCCCTGAGGCGGTCAAGATCCCGAATGACATGTCTGGCATTGCGGCCCAGCTCGTCATTCCGGGACTTGAACATGTCCAGCTCTTCAATGACCGTCATGGGCAGGACAACGATATTGTCCTTAAAGGACTTGATGGAATCCGCATTGTGGAGCAGAACATTAGTATCCAGAACAAAATATTTTTTCATTTACTTTCCCGTTTATTTAAAACCAATATGATTAACTTCATCTGTAAATCTCGCCCATCAGGAGGCAGCCACAAATACGGGGATTTGGTGGGGGACTTGACGCTGGTTGAAAAATCCCCCTAAATCCCCCTTTTCCAAAGGGGGACTTTTGGAGAGATGCCCCTAAGCTAACGACATTGAAACCAAATCCCTCTGAACCTCTGAACCTCTGAACCTCTGAACCTCTGAACCTCTGAACCTCTGAACCTCTGAACCTCTGAACCTCTGAACCTTTCTTACCATTTGACTAATACAAAAAAAATAAAGTAGTATGACAGATAGTATTATGGCAAGAAAAATAATCTCAAATCTCTTCATCTTTCACCTGATTCATGAAAATCGCCCTGGTCCAGACAAATCCGGTTATCGGTGCCTTTACGGACAATATCAAAAAAATTCAATCCTGGACCGCCCAGGCACGGGAACAGAACTGCGATCTGGTAATTTTCCCGGAACTGGCCATCTGCGGCTATCCGCCCCAAGACCTGCTGGAACACCATTCCTTTCTTGACGCCCACGACAGGGCACTAAAGGAACTAATGGATCAATGTCCCGGAATCGGCGTTCTTTGCGGCGGAATCAGCCGCCACACCGCGCCAAAGGGTAAATCTCTGCACAACAGCGCCTTTCTTTTTCAGGATGGCGAGATTCTTTTCACCAGCCACAAAAAACTGCTGCCCAGCTATGATGTTTTTGATGAAAACCGTTATTTTGAACCGGGAGAGACCAGTCAATCTTTCGACTTTGCCGGAATGCGGCTCGGGATCACCATCTGTGAGGACATTTTTAATGATAAGGAGACCTTCCCTCACCCTCTCTACCAAAGCGATCCGGTGGCCGCTCTCTTTGCTGAACATGCTAAGAAGCCCAATCTGCTGATCAATATCGCTGCCTCGCCTTACACCATGGGCAAGGCGGCCCTGCGCCGAAAAATTTTCTCACAACTCTGCGCCAAATACCAGTTGCCCTTGCTCTATGTCAACCAGGTGGGAGGCCAGGATTCCATCCTCTTTGACGGCCGCTGCCTGGTGATGAATCAAAACGGGCACCTGATACGCTCGGCCGCCCCGTTTGTCGAAGAGATGCTGATCATTGACACGGATCTCATGATCGATTCAGCCAAACCGATCCAACCAAAACGCGATGAAACCCCTGAAGTACTGACGGCCCTTGTCATGGGAACCCGGGACTATGTCCATAAATGCGGCTTTAAAAAAGCAATTATCGGTCTCAGCGGCGGTATTGATTCGGCCCTGACCGCAGCCATTGCCAGCCAGGCCCTGGGTCATCAAAATATCATGGGAGTCGCCCCAGGGCCTGGCTGGCAATGGCTGCGGTCAGGGCCGAATCAATAC
>JAGHCC010000459.1 GCA_021160685.1 Desulfobulbaceae bacterium
CTTTAATCCCATCCAACAGTGCCTGCCAATGAAAAAGCCGACAAGAATCAGTCAGGCCACCACATTCTTTCCGTCACAAAAACAAGAGGATAATCTATTTTTATTTTATATTGATCTCGTAAAAAACACGAAACTGAAAATTAGGGTATTGTTTTCCCGAAAATACTATACTTGAATTTGTTAAGCGTGTGAATAATAAATATGAATTTGTTATAATGAAAATACTATTGTTTCTGAATAGTTAAGAATAAAATTGAGATCCGGAGGCTCTAAAAATCAACATTCCCGGGTATCAAACAGGGCTCCCTCCAATAAGGCCGTATACCTCTTTTGTTTGTTAGTTGATCCTGTAACGGAGCACATCAATGTCTCAACCTTCAATCCTGAAACCACTTGTTCTGGTTGTCTGTTTTTTATTCTTCTGTTCCTGCGCTCCACCCCCGGAACCGATAAAAATCGGTCTGGCCATTAACCTCAGCGGCCGGGGCGGAGAAGCCGGAGAACACATCCGGGACGGGGCCATGCTGGCCGTTGAAGAAATCAATAAACGGGGGGGAATCAACGGCCGCCCCCTGGAACTCCTCGTCCGAGATGACCAAAACAGCGCTGAGGGCATCCGCCAGGCAGACCTCTCTCTCATCGAGGATGGCGTAGCAGCCATCATTGGCCACAGTTATTCGACAAATACGGTTAAGGCCTATCCCCTGGTCACTTCCCGCAACACCCTTTTGCTTACTCCCTATTCTGCCACGTCTCAATTAAGCGGCAAGGATGATTTTTTTCTGCGGACAACAGTGGACAACGTTCTCTTCACCAGCAAGACAGGCGTTCTCCTTGAAAGGCAAAATGCTTCCTCTGTTGCCGTATTAATGGATATGACGAATCCGGCCTTTGTTCTTGACTGGTTCTCTAATCTGAAAAATCATTTTTCCGGGATCCTTTTTCCGGTCAAATTTGATTCCCGTGATCAGGCCGACTGGCCGCTAATTATTGCTGAATTGCTCCACCCCCAGCCTGACGCCATTGTCATGCTCACCGAGGCGAGCATGACAGGCATTGCGCTGCAAAAGCTACGTGACAAAGGGTATAACGGCCCGCGAATCGGCACTATCTGGACCCAGGCTCCCGGTTTATTCAAATTTGCCGGGCCGGCAGCCGAAGGATTTTCCATTGTCACCTTCATTGATCCGGATAATCAGAGACAGGAATATCTGAATTTTTCCCGAAAAATGACAAGCCATTTCAACAAACCGGCCAATGGTCGTTCAGTCAGGGCCTATGAAATTGTCATGATCCTGGCCGACGCCCTGGTCCGCTGCCGGGAAATCACCACGAAAGAATTGAAACAAAACCTCCTTTCCGGCCAATACAGAACCCTCATGGGAGACGTTGGCTTTGACCGCTTTGGCGATGTGGTACGACCGGTCTATGAAGTCGTGGTTCATAAAGGCCGTTTCCGAACAAGGGGAGAAATCTAGGTGAAACAGCAGAGTCTGAACCGAAAAATATCATTGATTCTGCTGTGGCTTGCGGTTGTCTCTTTTATCATCATCGTTCTTGTCACAGGCTGGAGTAAAGTCCTTGAGGTCAGAAATGAATACGCCGCAGCCATGCGGGCAAGAATCAACATTGCCGCTTCGCTGCTCGGCCGAACGATTTTCCAGCATGATTCTTATGTGGAAGAACTCATTTTGCAGGCAGGGAAAGAGCCGACTGCAAAACTTCTGACCTGCCTACTTGAAAATCTCCATTTTCGCAGCCAGGGCGATCATTTTTATGTCCTGGACCGCCAAGGGAAAATTTCCCTCATCTCTGAACCGTTTTTTTTCCCGGCCAATCAGCAGAATCGTTACTTCCTTTCATGATCCCGTTGACCATGAATCCCCTCCTCTTAGTCCGGAACTGGCAGAAAACATAGAGGAATTCCACTCGATTATCGAGGCGGTTAACACCAGGGACGCTGCCCTGTTCCGGGCAACAAACCGCTTCCAGGCTGTCCTCAACAATCTGGATGCTGTGGTCTATGTGGCGGATATGGAGACCCATAAAATTCTTTTCGTCAACTCCTATCTACAAAATTTATTGGGTAAAAATCCTGTCGGCCAGATATGCTACCGGACCTTGCAAAAAAATCAGGCTGGACCATGTGACCTCTGCACCAATCATCAGCTGCTGGATGAACAGGGAAACCCTGCCGGAGTGCTGGTACGGGAATCTCAGAATAGACGGGATCACCGGTGGTATGAATGTCGGGACCAGGCGATTCCCTGGGCTGATGGCCGGCTTGTGCGAATGGAGATTGCTACGGACATTACGGCCCGAAAGCAGGCTGAAGAGGAAAAAGAGGCCCTCAAGGATAAATTAAGCCGGTCGCAAAAGATGGAGGCCATTGGCCTGATGGCGGGCGGCGTCGCCCATGACCTGAATAATATCCTTTCCGGCATTATCAGCTACCCGGAACTGCTTTTGCTGCAGCTCCCTGAAGACAGTGAACTGCGACAGCCCATCAGCGCCATTCAGCAATCCGGACAGCGGGCCGCCGCAGTCGTAGCAGACCTTCTCGCCGTGGCCCGGGGCGTAGCCGGCACCAGGGTGACGGCCAGCTTAAATCATCTTGTCACAGACTATCTGGCCTCTCCGGAACATGAAAAATTAAGCAGCATATACAACAGGATATCCTGGGAAACAAATCTTAATCCGGACCTGCTGAACATCTCCTGCTCGCCGATGCATGTACAGAAATGCCTCATGAACCTTATGGGTAACGGCGCGGAGGCCGTAGACGGAAAGGGAAAAATTACCATCACAACCCAAAATCAGCATGTAGATCCCCATAAAACGAAAAAGTATGATCTTGAGCGGGGAGACTATGCTGTCCTGTCGGTCAGCGATACCGGCCCGGGGATTGCCGAAAAGGATATGGAGCATATTTTTGAACCGTTTTATTCAAAAAAGATCATGGGACGCAGCGGCACCGGCCTTGGTTTGACAGTGGTCTGGAATACAATGCAGGATCACGGCGGCGCAGTGACGGTTGACAGCAGTCCGAATGGTACGACTTTTGAGCTGTACTTCCCTGCTACGGACCAGCAAATTGCCGACGACGAGGAACGTGTTAAGCTGGCTGATTTGCGGGGCAATGGTGAACGGATTCTTGTTGTCGACGACCAGGAGCAACAACGGGATATTGCCACAAAAATACTGGAATCACTTGGCTATCGTGTTTACGC
>JAGHCC010000269.1 GCA_021160685.1 Desulfobulbaceae bacterium
AGGAGTCAGATAAATTAAAATAGGAAATGTCTAAAACAACAACTTTTTAGTATCTCAATCAATAACACAATAAGGAGAAAAACATGACAAGAGATGACATTATCAAAATTACAAAAGAACAGAATATCAACTTTTTACGTCTGCAGTTCTGCGACATCAACGGCATGATGAAAAACGTCGCTATGCCCATCAGCCAGCTGGAAAAAGCCCTGGACGGCATGATGATGTTTGACGGCTCCTCCATTGACGGCTTTGCCCGCATCCAGGAATCCGACATGTACCTGAAGCCGGATTATGACAGCTTCACTATTCTGTCCTGGCGTAATAAAAACGGTGTTGCCGCAGCCAGACTCATCTGTGATGTTCATATGTCCGACGGCACCCCATTTGACGGCTGTCCCCGCATTACTCTGAAAAAAACTCTGGCCAAAGCCAAAGAAATGGGTTTCACCATGAACGTCGGCACCGAGGCCGAATTCTTCCTCTTTAAAATGGATGAGGATGGCAATCCCACCACCGAGACCAATGACAAAGCCGGCTACTTCAGCCTTGACCCTGATGACGAGGGGACAAACTGCCGTCGTGAAATCATCGAGACCCTGGAGTCCATGGGATTTGAGATCGAGGCCTCCCACCACGAGGTTGCCGAAGGCCAGCATGAGATCAACTTCAAGTATGCCGATGCCCTGACCTGCGCCGACAACACCCTGACCTTTAAGTGGGTTGTCAAGGCGGTTGCAAAAAAATATAATCTCTATGCCACCTTCATGCCCAAACCAATCTTCGGCATCAATGGTTCCGGCATGCACTGCAATCAATCCCTGTTTAACCTGGATGGCTCAAATGCATTCTTTGACGAAAGCGGCAGGCTGGGCCTGAGCGAAGTGGCCTATCAGTACATTGCCGGAATCACCAAAAACGCCCGTGGTTTTTCCGCTATCACCAATCCCCTGGTCAACTCCTACAAGCGCCTGGTGCCCGGTTACGAGGCCCCGGTTTACGTAGCCTGGTCCGCCTCCAACCGCAGCGCCTTGGTACGGATTCCCGCCTCCCGCGGCATGGGAACCAGGGTTGAGGTTCGTTGCCCGGATCCTACCTGCAACCCGTATCTGGCCTTTGCCATGATGCTGAACTCCGGCCTTGACGGTGTGGCCAATAAGATGACCCCGCCCAAATCGATTGATGTCAACATCTTTGCCATGACCCAAGATGAAAAAGATGAAGCCGGTATCGCCAGTATGCCCGCCAACCTGCAAGAGGCCATGGACGAGTTAAAGGCCAATCCCATCGCCAAAGAAACTCTGGGCACGCACATCATGGAGAAATACTGCATGATCAAGGCTTGTGAGTGGGACAGCTTCAGAACCGCTGTTACCGATTGGGAGATTAAGACCTATCTGGAAGTTCAGTAAGCCCGTTTTCTAATCTTCGTACAAAAAAAGCCCGGAGTTAGTCCGGGCTTTTTACTTCTCTACTTCTCTACTTCTCTACTTCATCCTCACAACCAGACCAGCATGGACCCGGTTTGGGTTGTCACCTTCTTTTCCCATTCATACCTCTTGACAATGCCTGCCTTCTTCAAAAGGGCCATTTTCCCCTCAATCACACCGGGCAGAACCGGAGGACCATCGGAATGAAGCCCCCGGCCAGTGATAATCCTCACAACCGAAAGACCGCGCTGCTTGACCGAGGCGATAAAATTTTCCGTCCGTGCTTCCGCCTGCGGCCCTGTCAAGCCATGGAGATCCAGCTCGGCCTGGGGAAAAATCTGTTTTTTCGCTTTCTTATGGCCGGCAATTCTCTTCTTCCCTGGCCCTTGCCTTTTCCGCGACAAAAAGGCCCGGGAATCCAGATCAAAACGATCCGGGTCAAAAACCTCGGCAAAGCTCCCTGCCTTTTCACCCTCCTCCACGTCAAAGGGAAAATCATCGCTGGAAAGCCTGGACAGCCCGGTTTTCGTCATCTGCTTCTGGGCATATTTTTTCCGCATCGCAATTAACAAATCAGATGAAAGCCCCTCATACCCGGCAGCCTTCGATTGATCTCACCCCTGCAGCTTCTTTAACAGCCAGGCCATGTTTCGTCCCAGGGTTCCCATGGTGTCCATGCCCTCTTTGTCGGATTCCACCTCGCCCTTCTGGCGGCCCATACCGATATTCCAGTAGCTTGAACCCGGGATGATCATCTCGCCGATGGTGAAAAAATGATTGATACTGTCAAAAACATGGATGGCCCCGGCCCGCCGGGCAGCAACCACGGCGGCGCCGGCCTTGCGCCGAAACATGTTGCTGTTGGCCCTGGCCACCATGCCGGTCCGGTCGATCAAGGCCTTGGTCTGGGGAGAGAGATCGGCAAAATAGGTTGGGGACCCGATGATGATGCCGTCTGCGGCAAGCATCTTTTCAATACAGTCATTAATGATATCGTCCTTGACCGAGCAACGCTGATCCTTGTTGTCAAAACACTTCATACAGGCTGTGCAGCCGTTGATTTTTTTACCGGACAACTCAACAAGCTCTGTAGTGATTCCCTCTTTTTCCAGTTCCGCCAGGACCTCTCTGATCAAAATGGCGGTATTGCCCCCCTTACGGGCGCTGCCGCTAAATGCGATAACGTTCATCTTCTTCTCCCATGTTCATCAGGACTGATCCTCTTGACCTTTTCTGAGAACGGTAAACTTGCCGGTTTCCGTATCAAGATCATAGATGTTGAAATTTGTTTGAATGTCAAACCTGTCATAATGAACAGCCAGATTCAGGGAAGCCGATCCCGTCTCAGAGCTGCGAATCCGGTGAAAGACCCCTCGGGGCCAGACCAGCATGGCCGGCCCATCACAAAAAAGGCTGTCATCCTTAAAGATCTGATGGGGCGTGACAACAAACTGCTCAATTTTGCCATGATCCTTTGTATAGATATCAACATGCCGGGTGCCGGACAGCACGATCAGGTTATCATCCTGGTGGGGATGCATGTACCAGGGCCGCTCAACATTATGAATCGGTCCCGGTGAAACCGCCCCCTTGTCATGAATAACACGGTCAAGGGCATCAATATGCGGAATCGCACCCAGGGGAACATTATCAAAATAGACCCCGGGTGTGCGGCGAAACTTGATGAGGGGTAAAACGCGGTACAGTCCGGGAACTTCAGCGGCAATTTCATAGGTTGAATTCATTTTCAAGACTCCTTCCTGATATTCAAGATGTTGAGGAGAAGGCACACAGGGACAAAAGAAAGACATCTTCCCATTCCCATAATCTATAACCTTTTGAATTTTAAATGTAAACTCGAACATGGCGTTTGACCGCCTCCCAAGACTTCAGAAAAAACAAGACATCTGAAAAACTAGGCAGATAAAATCTTCAGGCGCAACTTTCTGAGTGAGTATAATTTAATCTTTATTCCTTGCTGTAATGCAGTACAATATAGAGAATCTCAGCGTAACTATTCAGCTCTTGTAAATAATGACACTGTAAAGATTGACACAGCAACGAGCATATCAATGGAAAACGTGCAAAAATCAACAATTCGTCAGGACAGCAGGACCGCCACCTTTCACTGCAAGAACTGCGGTTTAATCAAAACGGCGCCGGAAAAATTTCTAGGAAAAATCGCTCCCTGCCCGCACTGCAATACTAAATCACTGGTTGTCCATTCCAACATTCTCCAAAATCTCTGGCAGGACGCTCAACAACACCAGAAACCGAGACGCCACAGCGTTCTTCTGCGTCTCAGAGAAAAGATAAACAGCGCTTCGTCACACAAAATATTAGGATTTCTCCTTCTTTTGCTTTTAAGTGCAACAACGGTCATGCTTATAACACCATGAACTGTAACCAATCACGAGGTAAAATCACCAATCTGTCGAGTAACTCCGTATTCTGTAAGCGTTCGCCTGACACAATCCCCTTGACAATCTCCGCCATGTCCGCCAATATTCGCAAAATGGTATTTGTAGAATAGTAATGCTTTCCTGGACTTTAGACCTGAAAATATAATTTATCTCTATGCCGATTTCCCCTGTCATCAACCGATCTCTTAACCCGGCCCAATTCATCCAAACGGGTCTTCTCCTCGTTCTTCTTCTGTCAATCAGCGGCTGTGGTCAGATGATGATCAATTCGTTGATGAAACCCACTATCGACAACCTGCAGAGGCAAAGCGACCCGGAACTGGTCTGCGAGGGAGCGCCCGCCTTTCTGCTGATGCTCGACAGCCTCATTGTTTCCCGGCCTGACGACAGCTCCCTGCTCCTCTCCGCGACACAGGCCTATGCCGCCTATTCCCTTGCCCTTGAGGAATGCGGCAGACCCCAGCGGGCCGGCGGCCTGGCCGCCAAAGCCAAGGTGTACGGTCTGGCCCTTCTCGACGGGCTGCCGACTCTGGCCACTGCCCGTACAGGCTCCCTGACAGAGTTCAAACAGGCTCTGGCCGGAGTGAAACAGAATGATGTTGAAGTCCTTTTCTGGGGTGGTTACGGCTGGGCAGTCTGGGTCCGCAGCCAGCATGGTTCCCCCGCATCCCTGATTTCTCTGCCGAAAATAGAACAGATCATGCTCAGAACTCTTGAGCTGGATGAACACTTTTACTATGGCACGGCCCATCTCTTTCTCGCCGGCTATTACGGATCACGGCCCCAACTTCTGGGCGGCGAACCGGAGAAAAGCCGTTATCATTTTGAAAGGGCTCTGGCCATCAGCAATCGCCAATTTCTGCCGGTCCAGGTGGCTTATGCCGAAAGCTATGCCCGCCTTTCCCTTGACCGGGATCTCTTTGAAAATCTCCTTCGGGAAGTCATGGACTTTCCCCTGGAAAGCCGACCGGAGCTGACATTGAGCAACCAGATTGCCAAACAGCGGGCAGAGCGGTTGCTGGATGAGGCGGATCTTTACTTTTAACGAAACACAACTCTACATTCTATACTTCCATAAACAATGGAGCCCCCATGCGATCTTTCGGAAAAACAGCTCAGCTTCTGACATTTCTTGCCACCATCCTGCTTGTCGCAAGTTCCTCCCAGGCCCGGCCCACGCATCTTTTCAAGGTGGCCTCCCTGGCCCCGGATGGCAGTATCTGGGCAACACGATTTAATGACTTTGCCCAGGAAGTGCTGAGCAAAAGCAACGGAGAGGTGGGTTTCAAAGCCTATCCCGGCGGCGTGATGGGGGATGACCGGGCCATGTACCGCAAAATGCAGATCGGCCAGCTCCACGGCGGCGGTTTCACCATGATCGGTATTGGCGAGGTGGTTCCGGATTTCCGCGTCCTGGGAATCCCCTGCCTCTTTAATTCCTATGAGGAAGTGGACCAGCTCAGCCCCAAACTCATACCCCGCTTTCAGAAGGCCTTCAGCGACAAGGGACTGGTGCTGCTGTCCTTGACCGAGGTGGGCTTTGTTCACACCATGTCCACCTCGCCCCTTTCCAGTCTGGTCGAACTGAAAAAAACCAGGGTCTGGATTCCCAGCGGCGATCCCCTCAACATGATCTTTCTTGATACTGTGGGAGTGGTTCCTATTCCCCTGGCTATTCCCGACGTCCTTCCCTCATTGCAGACCGGCATGATCGATACGGTTTTCAATTCCTTTTACGGAGCCATTGTCCTCCAGTGGTTTACCAAAATTCAATACATATCAGACCTTCCTTTTGCCTATGCCTATGGGGCATTCGTTCTGGACCGTAAGAAATTTTCCCGCCTGTCCCCGGAACAGGCGGACATTGTGAAGAATGCTGCCGAAAAACACTTCGGTCTGTTGATCAACGACAGCAGAAAAAGCAACGAAGAGTCCCTGCAGGTTCTCAAGGATAACGGAGTGGAGGTGGTAGCGGCGGCAGATGGCGAAAAAGAGAGGCTGCGCGCCTTTTATGATATAGCCGTGCAAAAAATGACAGGCACGGTCTTTTCGCGGGAAATCTTCGAGGAGAGTGAACGGCTGCTTGCTGAAATCCGAGCCCAGGCCGGGAACCTCTGATGAATTCGGCAAAAAAATGTAAATATTCGGATAGCACCTCCTCTTCGCCCATTCGGACCAGCTCGAGTAGCACTAGTACGCTTCGCTGCCCCGAAGGAACGAATAGGAGGCACTACCCAAATATTTACAGTCCCAGATTATTGCAACTTTTTCGTATAACTCGAATATTTACAAAAAAATGATCCGTCAAGGCACCCGTATCCTACGCGTCATCAGCCATGCCGTTGCCTGGCTGGAGGAAGGATTCCTCTGCCTTCTCCTTTTTGCCATGATCCTGCTGTCGTGCTGGCAAATCATCAGCCGGGATTTTTTTTCCGGGGGCTATGCCTGGATTGATCCCCTGCTGCGTTATCTGGTTTTATGGGTCGGCCTGCTGGGGGCGTCTCTGGCCACCAGAAAGGGTAAACATATCGCCATTGACCTTGCCTCCTATATGGCAACGGAACGCGCCAAGCCCTGGATCAAACTGGCGGGGGATCTTTTTTCCACCCTGGTGGCGGGGGTATTGACTTTCGCGGCAATTATTTTTGTCCGCAACGAGGTCCAATTTAGCGGCGATCCCCTGCTGGCCATTCCTTCCTGGGGCTGGAACATGATCTTTCCCCTGGCTTTTGGCATGATCTGCATTCGTTTTCTGCATACGACATTAACCGGCCTTGCCGCCGTGTTCCGCGCCAAATCCGTATCAAGTGATGAGTCCGGTGGAACTCCATAATGCTGAAACTCATCACCCTGATCCTGGCCCTGCTGGGCACCCCTCTTTTTATTGTTATCTCCGCCCTGGCCCTGCTTTCCTTCCACTCCGTCGACATCGACATTTCGGTGGTGATTATCGAGATGTCCCGTCTTGCGGAAACGCCAATGTTGCTCTCCCTTCCCCTATTTATCTTTGCCGGCACTCTGCTGGCCGAAAGCAACACCCCCAAACGGCTGCTGAACCTCTCCCACCTGCTCCTCAGCTGGATGCCGGGGGGGCTCGCCGTGGTCTCCCTCGTGGTCTGCGCCGTTTTCACCGCCTTTACCGGGGCTTCCGGCGTCACTATCTTCGCTCTGGGCGGCCTGCTGTTTCCCGCCCTGGTCAAGGATCATTATTCCGAACGATTTTCCCTGGGCCTGATTACCACCTCGGGCAGCCTGGGTCTGCTTTTCCCTCCCAGCCTGCCCCTGATCCTCTACGGAGTTATCTCCGGAACCCGGATTGACCACCTCTTCCTGGCCGGCATCCTGCCGGGCATCCTGATGCTTGTTCTGCTGATCGCCTACAGCATGACCAGGCCCAGAACCAAAAGAAAAAATTATATCCGCCCGTCCCGGACCGACATTCTGGCGGGCCTGAAAGAATCGGCCTGGGAACTGCCCCTGCCTATTATCGTCCTCGGCGGCATCTACGGCGGCATCTTCGTGGTCGGCGAGGCAGCCGCAGTGACCGCCCTGTATGTCCTGATCGTTGAGGTTCTGATCTACCGGGACATCTCATGGAGAGAACTGCCGGCCATCATGACCAAAAGCATGATGCTCTTCGGCGGCATTCTGGTTGTCCTGGCCGCGTCCATGGCCACCACAAATTTCCTTGTTGATCAGGAGGTGCCCATGCGCCTTTTCGATCTGATCCGATCCCATATCACAAGTAAATACACCTTTCTGCTGCTGCTGAATCTCTTTCTGCTCATTGTCGGCTCCATGCTCGATATCTTTTCAGCCCTGGTCCTGATCCTGCCCCTGATTGTACCCATTGCCGAAGGGTATGACGTGAACATGATCCACCTGGGCATTATTTTTCTCACCAACCTGCAGATCGGCTACTGCACTCCGCCGGTGGGTCTGAATCTCTTCCTGGCCAGCTACCGTTTCGACAAACCGGTGGTCGAGCTCTACCGGGCCACGCTTCCCTTTCTCGCCCTGCTTCTCGTTGCGCTGTTGATCATCACCTACTTTCCGGCTCTGAGTTTGTTTCTTGTCAATCTTTAAATCATTGACTTTGAAGGGAAAAATGCTCTATAATCTAAAATTCAAAAAACTCAACCGGCAAGCTGAACTAAACACACCTATACCTTTTTCATGATGATCCGTTTCTGCACATTCTGGCTTCTTCTTTTCTGCCTGACAGGGGTTGTCCCGTCTTTATCAGCTGCGGAAATGATTCATGATGAAAATCTTTCTAAAGAAAAAACTATCAGGATCGGCGTGCTGGCCAAAAGGGGCAGGGAACGGGCATTAAAAAAATGGCAGCCCACTGCCCTCTATCTCAATGATAATATTCCGCAATTTTCCTTTGAAATCGTTCCCCTTAACTTCAGTGATGTCCGTAAGGCTGTGGCAGGGGAGGAGATCGAATTTCTCATCACAAACAGCGGCTACTATGTGGAGCTTGAGACGGAATTTGGCATCAGCCGCATCGCCACGCTGAAAAACCTGCTGGACACCACAGAAAAAAATGTTTTCGGCGGAGTTATTTTTACCCGGGCGGACCGAAATGACATCAACGAGATCAGCGACCTCGCCAACAGAACATTTTATGCCGTTGATCGTGAATCTTTGGGCGGCTGGCAAATGGCCTGGCGCGAACTGCATGACCAGGGCCTCCGTCCCTTGCGTGATCTGGAAGTCTCCTTTCTCGGCACCCATGACGCCGTGGTTTACGGGGTTCTCGAAGGGAAAGCCGATGCAGGATCCGTCAGAACAGATACCCTGGAGCGGATGGCCAGAGAAGGCGTCCTCGATCTTTCTCTGCTGAAAATCATTAACTCCCGGGCCGCTTCTGAAGACTTCCCCTTTCTGCTGAGTACCAGGCTCTATCCGGAATGGCCATTTGCCAAAATGAAGCAGACCCCGGACCAGCTTGCCGAACGTGTGGACATTGCCCTTCTTGGCATGGAACCAGACAACCTGGCGGCCCAGGCGGCCCGAATCGGCGGCTGGACGGTTCCCCTTGACTATCAGCCCATACATGAACTCATGCAGGAGCTCTATATCGGCCCCTACTGCAAGGCCATGGGCAAAATCACCCTCCAAGACAGCTTTAGGGAACATTGGCGTGTTATCCTGACCTTTGTTGCTGTTTTTTCGCTGCTTTTGCTCATCATCCTGATCGTTCTCCGCTTCAACCGCAAGTTGGCTGTTGTCCGCTCAAGCCTTTCCTCTCAACTGAAAAAAAACCAGCTGGCAGCCAAGGCATTAAAAAATTCGGAACGGAACTACCGGGAAATCTTCGATAACACCAATGATGCCATCTTTGTCCATGATCGCTCTTTTGGCACTATTCTTGACGTCAATCAGGCTACATGCGACATGTACGGCTACACAAAAGATGAGATCAAGGCTCTGTTGATCGAGGATGTAACCTCCAATGAACCGCCCTATACAAAAAACGAAGCCATAAACTGGCTCAAAAAAAGCAGCACGGAAGGGCCCCAGACATTTGAGTGGCGTGCCAGGAAAAAGAATGGCGAGCTGTTCTGGGTGGAGGTCAATCTGAAACGGGCCGAGATCGGCGGCCAGGATCGGTTGCTGGCCGTGGTCCGCAATATCAATCAACGGAAAGCGATTGAAGAGCAGCTGGAACAATACCGTCACCATCTTGAAAAACTGGTCGAGGATCGCACCAAGGCTCTGAAAAAATCAAACCTGAAATTACGAAAAAAAGAAAACAGCCTGGCCGAGGCCCAGCGTATCGCCCATCTCGGCAGCTGGGACTGGCAGGTCGCAAAAGACGAGCTGTGGTGGTCCAATGAGGTCTATCATATCTTTGGCCTTGATCCCGACAAATCCCCCCCCCCAACCTATAAATCCTTTCTGGCAAGTGTCCACCCTGACGACAGAACCCGAGTGGAAAAAGAGATGAATAACGCCCTGCTGAGGGGAATGCCCTACAGCATTCAGCACCGTATTATCCTGCCCGGCAACATGCATCGTATTGTTCATGTGCGGGGAGAAGTCTATCTGGATTCCCATGGCAAACCCGAGAGAATGATCGGCACGGTACAGAATATCACAGAAACAAAACAGGCCGAGGAGGAAAAGAAACGGCTGGAGAGCCAGCTCATGCAGGCCCAGAAGATGGAGGCCATCGGCACCCTGGCCGGCGGTATTGCCCACGACTTTAACAACAGCCTGACCGCGATCATGGGTTTTTCCGAACTTGCCCGCATGCTCCCTGCGGCCCAGAACGACGTGTTACAGGACCATCTTGCCCACATTCATAAAGCCGGAAAACGCGCCAGAGACCTGGTCGCTCAAATTCTCACCTTCAGCCGCAAGAATCAGATCACGACCCATCCCGTTCGACTCTCTTCCATCGTTAAGGAAGCCCTGAAGATGCTGCGGGCCACATTACCCACGACCATTGAGTTCAGGCAGAATATTCCGGCAATATCGGGCCAGATCATGGCTGATCCCACCCAGATCCATCATGTCCTCATGAATCTCTGCACCAATGCCGCCCATGCCATGCATAACGGAGTGGGAACTCTCTCCATCTCCCTCACTGAACAAAAACTGGATCACGAGATTCCGGGACTGCTGCCGGGGCCTTACTTAAAGCTGTCGATCAGTGATACAGGGGATGGTATTCCCAGAAAAATAAGGGATCGAATTTTCGAACCTTTTTTCACCACAAAGGACAAGGGAATCGGAACCGGAATGGGTTTATCTGTTGTCCACGGCATTGTGAAAAGCTATGGCGGAGATATCACCTTTACCAGCGAAGAAGGAATCGGCACAACCTTTGACCTTTATTTTCCTGCATTGCTGGCCGTGGAAGATCCGGGGAAAAAACCGACTTCCGTTCTACCCAGGGGCAGGGGAGAACGGCTTCTCTTTGTCGATGATGAACAGCAGATTCTCAACATCGCCCGGAAGATCCTTGATTTTCTTGGTTACAAAGTTGTCTGCCTGACAAGCAGCGAAGAAGCCCTGGAGCTCTTCCGTGTCCAGCCAGACAACTTTGACCTGGTGTTGACCGACCAGACCATGCCGAAAATGACGGGAACCGATCTTGCCAAAAAAATGCTGCAGATCAGGCCGGACATTCCCATTATCCTCTGTACCGGTTACAGCGACTCTCTCACGGAAGAGACGGTTAAAAAAATCGGCATGAAAGGGTTGATCCTGAAACCTTTTGTCGTGCATAATCTCGCGATTGAAATCAAAAAAGTTTTGTAGTGAAAATTTTCATCGCGATTTTTCTCCTGGCCGCCGCGGTTCTTGTTTATGCTATCTGGATTGAACCCAGCTGGATTCAAGTCAGACAGGTGAAAATTGTCGATCCCGTCCTGGCCGAGGCTTGGGGAAAGATCCGGCTCATGCATCTGTCCGACCTCCACATCCGCAAAATAAGCCGGAGAGAAAAACAACTCCTGCAATTGGTGAAGGAACTTCATCCGGATCTCATTGTTGTCACCGGTGACCTGACCCAGTGGAGCACAAACTCTTCACAGGCGATCTCCCTGGTAAAGCGGCTACAGGCTCCTCTTGGCGTTTACGGCGTCCTGGGAGATTCAGACCTGTCAGACAACCGACGCCACTGCCTGTTCTGTCATCCCGGCGGAAATATCCACCAGCAGCGGAACCAGCCCCGAATTCTTCAAGATGAAGTTATCCGCGTCTCCCTTCCCCATGGAAAAATGACCCTTGCCGGCTTGACACCGGATGAGAAACAGGAGAAACTTCCTTCCCTGGAATTTACGGATGATGAGAGGCAGGAACCCGTACTTTTTCTCAGCCATTTTTCCCGGCCATTTTGCCGCGACTGGAGTGACCGGCCAGCCCTCTGCCTGAGCGGAGACACCCATGGCGGCCAGATCCGCCTGCCCGCTTTTTTCTGGAAACTCTTCAGCCCTAAATCAGATCCGGAGCATATGGCGGGCCTTTACAAAACAGGCGTATCCAGCTGGTTGTATGTCAACCGGGGACTTGGCACAACCACCCGCTTTCCACTGCGTTTAGGGGTAAGACCGGAGGTCACCCTGATTACATTCCACAAACCTGGAAAAAACAAAAAACACGGAGGGGCTCAGCAGAAGTGAGAAATCACGAGCAAAAAATCCGTCCGCGGGCAATCACGGCGCTGGTCATCCTGTTGACAGTCATCATGCCGGGCTGCCGCCTGGACAGTCCACCGCAACTCGTTCTCTATCATTTTGAAAATGAAAACGAGCTGGACAATATCAGCTGGAACTGCCGGACATTCTATGCCAGGGACAAGAGCTTTGCCACCGAGGGAAACTTTTCCCTGAAGGTTGAGATGTATCCTTCAAGCTATCCCGGTTTCAAATCCGGCAAAATGGAGCACAACTGGTCGCAATACCGGTGTCTGAATATGGACATCCATTATCCCGGCCCGGAACCATTGCGCCTGGCTTACCGTATCGACGACCGGCACGACAACCCGGATTACGACGACCGTGTCAATGGTTCCTTCACCCTCTTACCGGGCGCCAATCCCGTCACTCTGGATCTGGCAGAACTGAGAACCTCCGGTACCCGGCGGCCCCTGATTCTGTCACACATTGACAAATTTTGCATCTTTCTCGGCCATCCGGAACAGCCGGTCACTTTTTTCCTGGACAACATCCGGCTGGAAAAATAGGATTTTACGATTGACAGGCAAACGCAATCCGTAATCCAACATCCAAAATTGGCGACCGTTCCCAGGGCGGCGTGAGTTTATCAAGCCGGATCAGGGCCTGCCTGATTATGGCTTTAAGATCGATGAGGGTCATGTACACATTGTCACAACAATGAAAGGATTTGGAAATAATTCGCGCAGCAGGTATAATCATCTCATGAGACTGCATGAAGCCAGCGATGGACAGACAACATGAAATACGATTTCAGAATTGATTACCGCACCGAATACGGCGCCTACTACACCACCTTTCCCCCCACAGAGACCTCGCTGCGCATTCTGGAAAAAAACAGGACTTCGCAACTGACCGGGGCAAGTGAATTAAGCAAAACAATGGGTAACCAGGCCAGGGCCAAGGCTGAACAACATTTGCTGAAAGGAAATATTGATCTCACTGTGTAGCAGAAACACCTTTCCCGCCGGAACAATTTTCTTCAAAACACCTCTTCTCTAGTACTTTCTAACCCAATAAAGTGGAAGTGGACTTAAAATTTTTAGGACTCTTTTCAGTACTCGCTTGGCGGGTGTAAGTGCCTTGTTGCTAGATATAACAATCTTGTTTCAAAAGTATTTTCTGAATTTCCTATTTTTTATGGCAGATTTTCAGGCGTAAAGCACTAATTTTTTTACACAACCATCAACATTCGGAACTTTTATGATTCTGCACCGACACACCATTGTTCTTCTCGCTGCCCTGATGCAGCTTCTTTTTTTCTCAACACAACTCCAGGCCGCGCCATCCATGCTGACGAACAAACTGACTCTTTCCTTTGATGTGGACAATCACAGTCTGACCGGCATTTCCCGAATTGATCTTCCCGGAGGCCGGGAGTTGAGCCTGCATACCGGAGACCTGACGGTGACCCGGATCGAAATCAACGGCAAAGAGGCTGATCTCCAGCCGGACAGCGATAAGCGGATTCAACTGAAAAAAAGTGCCGAACCCCGTTCCATTGTTCTTCATTATGAAAAAAAATTTCCGCAAAACAACGGGCAGAACGGTTCAATCGTTGCGGCGAACGGAATAGTCCTTCTCGGCCTCTGGCATC
>JAGHCC010000106.1 GCA_021160685.1 Desulfobulbaceae bacterium
ATCCAAGAATCTCTGATAAAAAACTGTCCAGTCCATCTCTATATGCTTTTCCTGTAACAAGAAATCCGTCATTATGACCGCCGCGAAGCTCAAGGAAGCGTTTCGGTTCCTTTGCCGCTGCATACAACGCACGTCCATGTTTATATGGGATAATCTCATCGTTTGGGCTATGCACAATGAGCACCGGGCATGCCACATTCTCCAGCTTTTCCAGAGCGTTGTAGTCGAGTCGGCTCAACAATCTGACCGGCAGAAAAGGATACAGATCGGCAGCAATATCAGGCACGGATGTGAAGCATGATTCCAGGATCAAGGCTGCGGGAGTGTGTATGACAGCCAGATGCGCAGTCACAGCAGCACCGAGGGAGCGGCCAAACAAGATAATCTGCTGTGGCGGGACACCACGCTCCTGTGTCAGGTGTTGCCAGGCGGCCTTGACATCTTGGTACGTCCCTTGTTCCGAGGGCTTGCCCTGGCTACGGCCATAACCTCGGTAGTCGAAAATGAGTGTGCTGAGCCCAAGCTTATTAAACAAAAGGAGAGACTCGAGACGATGGGATATATTGCCGGCATTGCCATGGCAAAAAAGCACAATCCCGCGAGCCTGAGGAGCAGGAATATACCAGCCATCAAGCTGGACATTATCACTGGTTACCAGTTTCACCGACTCATAGGGCAACCCCACTTCAGCTGGTGATACTTTTACTGCGCGGGAGGGAATATTCGGAAAAAACAGCAGTCGTGGCTGGTAGAAGTATATAAAAGCCAGAAAGGCCGAATATCCGCATGCCGCTACCAACAGAAAGTGCACAAAGCCATTCATCGATTTATTGGTACGCATTGGGCAAAGTGGTTCAACGTTAGCGGAATCATTCTTTTTTCCCCACAAGAGCTTGTATTATGTCTATCGGCAGAGGAAAAACAACGGTGGTTGCATTTTCATTTGATATGTCGTTGAGGGTCTGCAGGTAACGAAGCTGAAGGGCCTGTGGGTTTTTGGAAAGGACATTGGCCGCAGCCAGCAGTTTTTCAGATGCCTGCAGTTCACCTTCGGCATGAATAACTTTTGCCCGCCGTTCACGTTCCGCCTCAGCCTGTTTGGCAATGGCGCGTATCATATTCTCATTAAGGTCAACATGCTTGATCTCCACAGTGCTCACCTTGATACCCCAGGCATCTGACTGCTTATCGATAATTTCCTGAAGATCGGCATTCATTTTTTCCCGTTCCGTTAGCATTTCGTCCAGTTCATGCTGGCCAAGTACGGATCGCAGGGTTGTCTGTGCCAACTGGCTGATGGCATTGAGATAGTCTTCTACCTGGATGATGGCTTTTTCAGGCTCAACCACTCGAAAATACAAAACAGCATTAACCCGCACAGTGACATTGTCGCGGGAGATAACATCCTGGCTGGGGACATCCATGGTGATAACGCGGAGATCGACGCGCACAGCCTGCTGGATGCCGGGCACGATGATGCGCAATCCAGGTTTTTTTACGCCCTGAAAACGGCCTAAAAAAAAGACGACCAGTCGTTGATACTCGGGAACGACCTTCAGTGAAAGAAAAAGAAAAGCGACGATCAGGGCTAAGGGTACAATAAAAGGTGCAATACTCAATGGCAAAATCATGTCGTATCCTCCTGTAAAATTTTTATTTTCAGCTGTAATCCGTTTGTTGCCGTTACCTGGATTTTCTGGCCTTTTTTTACCGGCCCAGGGGCTGAGGCCCGCCAGGATTCACCGTGGACCCACACCCGGCCCTCACCGGTAAAATCCTCCATGGCTTCACCGATAATGCCGATCAATTCTTCTACGCCGGTGACCACTTTTTTTCTACTGATGGTATACAGCCTGCTCATTACCCACAGGAAAAAACTTGCCGAGACAAGGGCTGTGCCGCCGATTAAGGAAAGAGAAATGCTCATGCTCTCTTCATCCATCAGGATGATAGAGCCGACCACAAAGGCAATAACACCGCCAATCCCCAATGCACCGAAGCTGGGCACAAAGGCCTCGGCGATCATGAAGGAAATACCGAGAACAATCAGGGCAAGTCCGGCATAATTAATGGGTAAAATTTGAAAGGTATAAAGAGCGAGGAGCAGACAGATGACCCCAACGATTCCCGGCAGGACAAATCCAGGATTCGCCAGTTCATAGATAAGGCCATATATCCCTAACAGCATCAAAATATAGGCTATATTAGGATCGGTGATCACCGTCAGCAGTTTTGTGCGCCAATCGGGTTCAAAGTGTTCAATGGTCAGCCCTTGAGTGGCAAGAGTCACTTTTCCTGTTTCCATCACCACATCTTTTCCGTCCAGTTTCAGCAACAGATCGGCAAGGCTTGCCGCCATCATGTCGATAACCCCGAGTTCCAGGGCTTCTTCAGCCGTCAGGCTGACGGCCTCACGCACAGCCTTTTCAGCCCATTCTGCATTACGTCCATGCCTGTTGGCCAGAGCCTTGATATAGGCCACAGCATCATTGACCATTTTCTTTTCCAGCGCACCAGAGGACCCTGCCTTCTCTTTGCTTTTTTCTTTTGTTCCCGGGGAGTCAGGCTCTTCCGGCATCCCAGGCAAACCTCCAACACGTATTGGCGTTGCAGCCCCAAGGTTGGTGGTCGGAGCCATGGCAGCTACATGACTGGCATA
>JAGHCC010000359.1 GCA_021160685.1 Desulfobulbaceae bacterium
CTATAAAAGACCCTTTTAAAGGCGAAAAACTTACGGCAATCCGTGAAGAGCTGGAAGCAAAAATCGGGATCTCCTTTTCCTCCAGGTCATAGCCGAGTTCATGGCCGTATAAAGGCAGGCCCGCTTCAAGCCTCAGGGTGTCCCGGGCACCGAGACCGACAGGCCGGACGCCTTTTTCTGTCAGCAGATCCCAGATCATGCCGGCATCTTCTCTGTGAATAAACAGCTCAAAGCAGATTGGTTCGCCGGTATATCCGGTACGCGCAAGCTGTATCTCAGATCCGTTTATCTGAACTGTGCTGAACGCGTTTCTGGCCAGATCAGGCAAAGCGCCGGCAGCAATAATCGATGACAGAATATCTTTGGATAATGGCCCCTGGAGGCTGAGCATGGCAAGCTCTTCTGTTTTGTCTGTCATTTGGACGTCGTTGAACCGGCCCTTGTATGATTGCAGGTACTGCCAGTCCTTTTCCCGGTTTGAGGCATTAACAACCAGGAGGTATTCACGGTCTTTAAGCCGGTACAGATAAGTATCATCAATGGCGCCGCCATTCTTATTGGAAATGATGGTATACTGGCTTTCTCCAATATCCAGCGCCTGAGCATTGTTGGTCAGCAGATATTGCAAAAACGGCAGGGTGCCCTGACCACTGATGATGAATCTGCCCATGTGAGAAACATCAAAAAGACCGGCGCTGTTACGGGTTGCCAGGTGTTCATCCAGAATGCCCCCGGAATATTGCAACGGCATATACCAGCCGCCGAATTCCATCATTTGGGCGCCATGGCTCTGGTGGCGGTCACATAAAACTGTTTTTAACAGCTTTTCCATTTTTTAAGCCTCTTTTCTTTTGAAGTGATTATGAAAATCTGCTTTAAACCTAAAGTGATCGGTTCCAGGTTCAGGGTTTACAACCTTTGACCCTATGAACTTTGAACGGTGAATTTTCTTTATTGTCGCATTATCTTTTTATTAATAGCGAGTTAGGGCTCTTCAACCGGGAACAGTGAACGTTGAACCGCTTAACCCCGCTTAAAATAAAATAATAGAAAAAAGTCAGCAGGGTGTCAAATATATAAAGCATACATAAGGGAGACATAAGGATATGACGGTCAAAATTGCAGTTATTGGAGCCGGTCCGGGCGGATATGCGGCCGCGATTCGCGCGGCCCTTATGGGAGCCGAGGTTATTGTTGTGGAACAGGACCATGTAGGCGGAACCTGTTTGAACCGGGGCTGCATTCCTTCCAAAATCATGCAAACAACGGCTGTAATGATAGAGAAATTTAAAAGGGCTGCGGAATTCGGCATAGAGACCAACGGAGTTTTCTGCCTGGATATGCCGGGCCTGATGGCCAGAAAACGCAGGGTCATTAAAAGCCAGGCCAATGAAATGCTTAAGGTTATTAATGACAACCAGATACGGTTTATACAGGGAACCGGATATATCCAGGGTCCCAACCTTGCTGTGGTTAAACTTGATGGCCAAAAAAAAGTTGAACTGCCTTGGGACCGGCTGATTTTAGCGCCGGGCTCCTATCCGGCAGACCTGCCGGGCGTTCCTTTTAACGGCCGTAACATTATTTCAAGCAACGAAGCGCTCAGCCTTGAAGCAATCCCTGAATCCATCCTGATCATCGGCGCCGGCGTTATCGGATGTGAGTTTGCCTTCGTTCTGGCCGCCCTGGGCTCTGCAGTCACCATGGTTGAAGCCTTGCCACGAGTACTCCCGATTGAATCGGTGGATGAAGATTGTTCCAAAATTTTAGCCCGGGAAATGAAAAAGAAAAAAATTAAATTAATGGTCAACCGGATCGTCGAAAGCATAGATGATGCCGGTAACCAGTGCCGGGTTACCATCGGGCCCTCTCCTTTTGTTAGGGACCTGCAGGCCAAAGACACAAAATCTACAACCGTGAAGGTTGAAAAAATATTGGTGTGTGTTGGTAGGAAACCTGACACGGCTGGGATGGGGCTTGAGAAAATAGGAATAAAGACGGATAAAAAAGGCTGGATCAAGGTTGATGAGAAAATGGAGACCAGCGCGCCTGGCGTGTATGGCATCGGAGACATACTCGGTCCGTCTAAAAGCATGCTGGCCCATACAGCTGCCGCCGAAGGAATTGTGGCTGCTGAAAATGCCCTAGGGAAAAACCGGGTCATGGACTACAAGACTATCCCCAGCGCAATTTTTACCATTCCGGAGGTGGCCAATGTCGGCTTGACCGAGTCTCAGGCAAAAAAACAGGGATACAACGCGCGGTCTGACAGCATCCTTTTTCGTATGCTGGGCAAAGCACATGTCATTGACGCCATTGCAGGCCAGGCCAAAATTGTATCTGATGCTGACAGCAAGATAGTATTAGGTGTTCATATTATCGGTCCCCATGCCACGGAATTAATTGCCGAAGGAACTCTGGCTGTCCAGCAGGGGCTGACGGTTATGGATATTGCCACCACCATCCACGCCCATCCAACCCTGTCTGAGATTATGCTGGAGGCGTCGCAGAAGGCCGCAGGCCAGCGGCTCCAAACCGGAGAAACTTGATCAGGCCCTTGAAAAGGCATACGAAATCGTTGAAAAAATGTAAAATCACTTAACTCCTTAATTTTTATAGACCATTGAGATTCTTTTAAGAAAAATTATCTTTCTGCTTCAAAATTGGCTTGGCGTCTATCCATATTTTGCGTAAAATGGAGAGCATGATGTCCGTTTTTAAATAAAGAGAGCAATTTCATACTTACCGTAAACGAAAAACCTATTCTGGCGATTGAAGCCAAACTGGCTGATGCAAAATTTTCACCTCAACTCAGAAGGTTTCGCGAAGCTGTGGATGGGAAATTTCCTATATTGCAGATAGTTAGTAAG
>JAGHCC010000030.1 GCA_021160685.1 Desulfobulbaceae bacterium
GGCATGGTCTTAGCCGGAATCCAGGATGGAGTTTGTGGCAAGTTTCTGGATCCCGGCTAAAAACATGCCGGGATGACGTGTACGAAGTTTTTGTGTTTATCATGTTGTTATTACGATATTTATGAGTAATTGTCGAAATCTTGTTACTTAGAAGGTTGTAGGCTAAAGGCTATTCGTTTTCGAAGTCGGTCTATACCTTGAATTCTGTGACGTTTGATAAATTTTGAGAGATTCGATTTTGAGCGACAAAAAACAGAGAGTATTACTCGTTGATGATGACGCGGCAATACGCGAGATTCTCAGCGCCATTCTTTCCCGTCACAACTATGATGTCGATCAGGCGGAAAATGGCAGAGATGGGCTTCGTATGGCTGAGAACAGGGTTTATGACCATATCATCACCGATATTGCCATGCCGGTGATGGGTGGATTGACTTTTCTGGAGCAGCTTCGGGACAAAGAGATTCATGCTGCCACGACTGTGATCTCGGCCCACACGGATATGGAAAATGTCCGCAGGGCCTTTAAGCTGGGGGCCAGTGATTTTATTGCCAAGCCCTTTCAATCCGATGATGCGGTACTGCTGACCCTGAAAAAAGTAGAGGAAAAGGCGCGTCTTGCCAAGGAAAACAGACTTTTACGAAGGGAGGTTGGAGATTCCTACAAGTTTGCCAATATTGTTTCGAAAAGCGGAAAAATGCAGGCTATTTTTAATATTATTTCAAAAATCGCCGATTACAAAACCACGATTTTGGTCAGCGGGGAAAGCGGCACCGGCAAGGAGTTGATTGCCAAGGCCATTCACTATAACAGCGTCCGTAAAAACAAGCCGTTAATCGATGTTAATTGCGGCGGCATCCCGGATACTCTGCTTGAAAGTGAACTTTTTGGTCATGTCAAGGGCGCGTTTACAGATGCTTACCGGGCCAAAAAAGGATTGTTTGAAGAGGCTGACGGAGGCACCCTGTTTTTAGACGAGATGGGAGAGCTGCCTCTGGCTCTGCAGGTTAAAATGCTCCGCGCTCTGCAGGAAGAGGAGATCAGGCCATTGGGGGAAAGTAAATCAGTCAAGGTTGATGTGCGGATCATTGCGGCCACGTCCAAGAATCTCCGTGAGGAGGTCAACAAGAAAAATTTTCGGGAGGATTTGTTTTACCGTATTAATGTCCTGAACATTGAAGTCCCGCCGCTACGGGATCGCAGGGAGGATATTCCTCTTCTTGTGAGCCATTTTATAGAGAAGTACAACAAGCGTTTGGGGCTTGATATTGAAAAGGTGAATTCCGAATATCTGCAGTGCATGATGGACTATTCATGGCCGGGAAATGTTCGAGAGCTGGAAAATGTGATTGAGCGCAGCATGGCGCTCTCCGAGCAGAAAATTCTCGAACTTGAGCTGCTTCCACCGGAACTTCTCAGGGACACGGGCCGGCCCGTGGACAGGCCGAATAACGAGCTTTTTTTTCAGGATGAGATATCGATTAAGAAAAATTCAAAAAAACTTGAAAAAATTCTTATCACGAAAGCCCTGACCCAGACAAAAGGCAACAAGACCAGGGCCGCACTTCTGCTTGAAATCAGTCTGCCTGCACTTTTGTACAAGATCAAGGAATATCAAGTTAATTAGATTTTGAATTTTTTTCCACGAAGGACTTTTGCTCTGTCCCTCTGTCCCTTTGCCCCTTTGCCCCTCTGCCTTTTTATCATCCTTCCCGCAGTTCCAGAGCCATTTCAATAGGCCGGTGGTCCGAGCTTTTGATTCCCGGATGACAGGCCGCTGAAATGATATCAAGTTCCCTGATAAAAACATGGTCAAGGATGCAGCCGAAGTGGCGTGACCGGTTGTCGGGATACAGGTTGATGAGCTGTAATTGCAGGTTGTAGGCCATTTCTTCCAGAAAATCTGCCCGTTGTGACATCCAGGTGTTAAAATCCCCGCCAAGAATGATGGGACCTCTATGGCCGGCCATTTCAACTTCCAGTTGCAGCATGTGGTTCCTGAATTTTTTCAGGGAGACGAAATTGAGGCCGTGAACATTGAGAACCAGAAGTTTCCGGCTGCTGTTGAGCAGGCGATATGTGGTGCCGATGGCCATTTTCGGTGTTTTGACAAAAGGCTCGCGGTCCGGTGAGCGGAGAAAAAAGACCTCTTCCGGAGGCGTTATCGAGCCGGTCATCACGCCGGCGGAAATTTCTTTTTTCCCCCGGACAAACCCTTGGGCCAGATCCCATTGGAAAAGTCTGGTTGCCTGGATAAAATCCTTCATCACCGGCCGCAGATAGGCCTCCTGCAGAAGGATAATATCCTTATTGCTGGCCAGATAAATAAAATCATCGAGCCATCCTGTTTGTTTGGCCTTGTGGATATTCCAGACCAGGAGATTGAATTTTTTTTGCAGGTAAGGCGCCGCCGCATTGCCAAAAGACATGAGTACATTTTCACGGCTGGGAACCCTGTGATGCAGAAGTTTTTTTTCAGTCAGCTCTGATTTGACCCTCCTGTTGATCTGTCTGAGGAGAGCGATAAGTTGTTTCGAGTCCATTACTTTAGAAGGGTGTGCAGCTTATCTGGATCAGTCACCGGCAGCCTGCAGGTAAAATTCTCACAGACATACGCCGTGGCCTTGTTCTCCACCATGCGTAGATCCTTGATGACCGGCAGTTTTTTGCTTAACCAGTCCTGGCCGGGACCGTTGTCGGCAAAGAGCAGAATTTTGTACGGAATAAAAAATTCCTGGACCTTGGCCGCCATTTTTCGGGTATCTTCCGACTGCGGGTCACCGGCAATGATGATTTGTCTGGGTTTGGCCAGTTGAAAGGCCAGAGCTGTCAGCATTTTAGGCATGGCCGCAGGATAGTCACTGATCCGGGAGCTAAACGTCGTAATTGTCCTTTCTGCCAGTAGACTCCAGTCAGTTTTTCCGGTCATCCATGAGAGCCGCAGCAGGTTCAGCGCCGCCACCGAATTTCCGGCGGGCTCAGCCCCGTCATAATCCTCCTTCATTCGTACCGGCAGCTTGCCTGTGGCCGGAGTTGTAAAGAATCCGCCATGTTCTTTATCAGCCAAAAGTTTGATCTGGGTGGCGGTCAAGGCAGAGGCCTGCTGGAGCCAACGGATATTTTGTGAAGCCTCGTAGAGGTCAAGCAGGCCCTGAACCAGAAAGGCATAATCATCAAGCTGACCGGCTCCTTTCGCCTCACCATCGCGGAAACGGCGAAACAGGGTTTCTGTCTGCGGATCAAAGAGGTTTTCCATAACGAACAAGGCTGCCTTTTCAGCTGTCTCGAGATATCTGGGAGAGGCGATGGTCTGAGCTCCGCGAGCAAAAGCGCTGATCATGAGGCCATTCCAGGCGGTGATGATCTTGTCGTCAAGGTGGGGCCGGGGACGGGCATCACGGACTTGAAGCAGTTTTTTTCGGCTTTTTTCTAAAATTTCGGCAATTTTCTCTACGCTTTTTCCGAAACGAACGGCAGTCTCGTCGTTGGTGTGGGCCTGGTACAGAATGTTTTTGCCTTGGAATTCTTCCATGGGATCATGGAGCGCGTTACCCGAAGATCTGACCCCGTAAAAAAAGTTAAAAATGTCTCCGTCCTCCCCGAGAATGGTGTTAATCTCTTTTTCAGTCCAGAGATAAAATAACCCTTCGCCGTGGAGTTCCGGATTTTCCGGGTCTGTGCTGTCGGCATCTTCGGCCGAGTAAAAGCCGCCCGCAGGCGCTGTCATGTTGTTCAGGACATAGTCAAGAATATTCTCGGCAACATGATGAAACGGAGGCTCCCGGCTAGCCTGAAAGGCCTCCAGGAAACTGACGGCAAGCTGGGCCTGGTCATAGAGCATTTTTTCAAAATGGGGCACCCTCCACTGTTCGTCCACCGAATAGCGGTGAAATCCACCACCAAGCTGATCATGCATGCCGCCTGCCGCCATCCTGCGCAGGGTGGTCAATGTCATTTCCAAGGCTTCATCTTTATCAGCCGGAACCGAGTAGCGCAGCAGAAAATCAAACAATACCGGCCGGGGAAATTTGGGGGCTTCGCCAAAACCGCCATAGGACCGGTCATAGCTTGCAGCGATCTGTTGCCAGGCTTTTTCAAGAAGTGTTTTATCGGGCCGGACTCCTGTTTCCTCATGTTCCGCCACTTGGCGAAGATGATCTGTAATGGCTGCGGCGGAATCGATTAATCTTGTTTTGTCTGTTGTCCATGCCCGTTGGATTGACTGGAGCAGGTCCAGAAATCCGGGCCGGCCATGGATACTGCGAGGGGGAAAGTACGTGCCGGCGTAAAAAGGTTTCCGGTCATGGAGCAGAAAGACCGACATGGGCCAGCCGCCGCCTCCTGTCATGGCCTGGGTTGCCGCCATGTAAATCCGGTCCACATCCGGCCGTTCTTCCCGGTCAACTTTGATACAGATGAAGTGACTGTTGAGATAGGCGGCAATGACCTTATCTTCAAATGACTCATGGGCCATAACATGACACCAGTGACAGGTGGAATAGCCGATTGACAGAAAAACAGGTTTGTTTTCCTCGCGGGCCCTGGTAAACGCTTGGTCGGACCAGGGCAGCCAGTTCACGGGCTGAAAGGCATGCTGCAGCAGGTAGGGGCTTTTTTCATGAATCAGGCTGTTTGTTTTTTTGCCTTTTGCCAGCTGTTCGGCCACAAACTCAGCGGCGGTGTTTTTATTGCGTGCCGTTGCGGTTGCCGCGAAACAGGTGGTCAGGCAGACCAGGGAGGCCAGACCCATGAGCAGGATGATATGTGGATGGAACATGGCATTATCCTTATTTTTGCATCAATTGAAGAGTTGATGATATCGTGAAAGATACAAATAAACGACTGAGACTACAGCGGTAACTTATTGTAATAAGTTTAATCTTAGTAAAATTAACCTTCTTTTCTGCGATGAGAAAAATTTTTTTAAGTTGTTA
>JAGHCC010000349.1 GCA_021160685.1 Desulfobulbaceae bacterium
AGGGACAGAGGGACAAAGGGGCAGAGGGACAAAGGGGCAAAGGGACAAAGGGGCAGAGGGACAAAGGGGCAAAGGGACAGAGGGACAGAGGGGCTGATGGGCTGATGGGTCTTCCTTAAAAGTCCCCCTTTGAAAAAGGGGGATTTAGGGGGATTTTTTCAGCCTGGGACCAATCTCCCCATCCAGTGTATGTTGTTTGAAATTGTAACAATTTGAAATTATACAATTAACCAGCCACGGAAAAAGAAAAAAGTTTTGTGTCTCTGTGGTTTGGTAGAAGGCGATTTTCAACCGTTATGTCAGATTTTAAAGATAAAAAAGTAATTGTCACCGGCGCCACAAGGGGCATTGGCCGGGCGATTGCCGGTGCTTTTCTGGCAAGGGGCGCCCAGGTGATCGGCCTTTATGGCGGCAACAATGAGGCAGCCCTGGCCTTTGAACAGGAAAATAGCGATTTTTCCGACTGTTTGCATCTCTATCAATGTGATGTCGCCGATTACAAGGCGGTTGAAAAGCTGTATGGCCGGATTGAAGAACGGTTTGACACCATTGATATTTTGATCAATAACGCCGGAATTCGTCGGGACGGAGTGTTGGCCATGTTGGGACCTGACGACTGGCAGCGGGTGATTGATGTCAATTTGAGCGGTTCTTATAATATGGCGAAATTCGCGGTCCAGCTGATGATGAAACAGAAATATGGCAGGATCGTTTTTATTACCTCGCCCATGGCCCATATGGGTTTTGCCGGTCAGGCCAATTATGCAGCCTCAAAGGCCGGTCAGATCGGTATGATGCATTCCCTTTCCAAGGAAACCGCCCGGCGCGGCATTACGGTTAATTGTGTCTCCCCTGGTTTTATCGCCACCGAACTCATTGATGATCTCTCCGAGGCCCAGGTCAAGGAATATAAAAAGATGGTGCCCATGCGCCGTTTTGGAGCCCCGGAAGAGGTGGCCGAAGCGGTCCTCTTTCTCTCCGGTCCCAATGCATCCTATATCACCGGTTCGGTGTTGGAGATTGACGGTGGACTTTAAGGAAATTGCAGAGCTGATTCCCCACCGCCCCCCCTTTTTGTGGGTGGATCGAGTTCTTGAGCTTCAGTCGGATCAAATCAGGGCTGAAAAAGAAATTCCCGCAGATCTTGAGCTTTTCCAGGGGCATTATCCCGATTATCCTATCATGCCCGGCGTGCTGCTTTGCGAGGCCGTGTTTCAGGCTGGCGCTCTTCTGATTGCCTCGGATCTCAAAGCCGTGGAAAATGATTCCGTTGCTAAAATGGTGCCGGTGCTCACCCGGATTAACAATGCCAAGTTTAAGCGCGAGGTTAAACCCGGAGACAGAATAGAAATGCTGGTTCGTTTAACCGAAAAGATTGGGCCTGCCTGGTTTTTGCATGGCACGCTACGAGTGAACGGCAAAGTGGCTGTGATGGTTGATTTTGCCTGCACGTTGATAGAGGACAAAAGTTAGAATACAGGAGTCAGGAGTCAGGAGTCAGGGGTCAGGAGTCAGGAGTCAGGAGTGAAGGAAAAAGGCAGAAAAAGCACTTATTCTGTCTCCTGTCTCCTGTCTTCTGGATTCTAAAAATATGCGTTTCCTTGAAGTAGAGAATAAAAAAATTGTTATCTTCGGGCTGGCCAACCGGAAATCCGTGGCCTGCGCCATTGGCCGGGTGCTGGTGGAGGAGGGGGCCGAGGTGATCCATGTGGTGCGCAGCGAGGAACGTAAACAGGCTGCCCGAAAACTTTTTCCCGAATCACCCGTGTTTATTTGTGATGTGGAGGATGAACATAATATTATCCGGGTTCGTGATGAGATTGCGGAGCTGACCGGTCAAATTGACGGTTTGGTGCACTCCATTGCCTTTGCCAATTATTCCGAGGGAATAAAGCCGTTTCATGAAAGCCTGAAAAAAGATTTTCTCCAGGCTATTGATATTTCCTGTTTTTCGTTGATAAGTATCAGCAACCATTTTAAGGAGTTGCTGGCGGAAAAGGCTTCGGTAGTCACCATCTCTATTTCCACCACCAGAATGGCGGCTGAAAACTATGGTTATATGGGGCCGGTCAAGGCCGCCCTGGAGTCATCCCTGTGTTTTCTGGCCAAGAGCTTTTCGAAATTTTCTCAGGTTCGTTTTAATGCGGTCTGTCCCGGCTTGCTCAAGACATCGGCATCAGCCGGGATTCCCGGTTACATTGACAGCTATCTCTATGCTGAAAAGGCCACCTTGCGAAAAAAAGCCTTGAAAACCCCAGAGGTGGCAAATGCGGCTGCTTTTTTACTGTCTCCGCGTTCTTCCGGCATTACGGCTCAGTGTCTGGTTATTGATGCGGGCATGGGGATTAATTATTTTGATGCTGATATCGTCAGTAAATCGCTTGAATAGTTTGATTGGTTGAATTGGTTTCACTTGTTTCATTGGTTCTGTTGGTTATTTGACCAGTCCAACCAGTCCAACTAATTAAACCAATAAAACCAGTCGTCCAACAGGTTTAAAAATGCTCTACTCCCGCGTCCGTCTCTATTCCTTCGGCTATGAACTACCGCCCCATGTCGTCACCTCAGATGATCTTGAGCTGCGGCTGGCTCCGGTTTATCAGCGCCTCAAACTGCCCGAGGGCCGGCTGGAGCTGATGTCCGGCATCAAAGAGCGCCGATTATGGGACAGAAACACCAGGCCTAGTGAGGCCGCAACCATGGCCGGCCAAAAGGCGCTGGATGCTTCCGGGGTGGATCCGGCTGAAATCGAATGTCTGATTTTCACCTCGGTTTCCAGGGACATGATGGAGCCGGCCACTGCCTCTTTTGTCCATCATGGTCTGGGTCTTTCTGAAAAATGCCAGGTTTTTGATCTGTCAAATGCCTGTCTTGGTTTTTTAAACGGCATGATTATGCTGGCCAACATGATTGAACTCGGCCAGGTGAAGACCGGCCTGCTTGTTGCCGGTGAGACAGCCGAGGATCTGCTTGAATCGACGATCCGTCATCTGCTGGATGATTCATCGTTAACGAGAAAATCAATTAAATCGACCTTTGCCTCCTTGACGATCGGTTCCGGTAGTGTGGCCCTGGTGATGGGGGATGCGAATCAGCATGAAAGTGGCCATCGGTTGGTAGGTGGAGCCTGCCGAGCTAATACGGCGCATAGCAATCTTTGTCAGGGTGAGAAGACAGGCCCAGCCGGGACAATCATGGCCACGGATTCCGTAGAGCTTCTTAAACGCGGAATTGAAACGGCTCATTTGACTTGGCACGATTTTAGTGATGAACTGGGTTGGTCGGCTGAGGATGTGGATCATTTTTTCTGTCATCAGGTGGGTAGAGCCCACGCCCAGCTGCTTTTTCAGACCCTGGATATTGATCCGCAAAAGAATTTTGAA
>JAGHCC010000014.1 GCA_021160685.1 Desulfobulbaceae bacterium
ACAGGCCTAAGTCGCCGGCACCGCACAAATCGTAATGAAAGCGAGCACGAGCGCGATGGCTGCCATGGCGATTCGCTGGCCAGTCGATTTACTGACGGTTATCGCAACCAGGCATTGCAGCATATAGTAAAAAGCAAAGGCCCGGGAGGCAATGGCAACGATCTCAAGGGTACTGGCCTCCCATGCCAGCACAATGGCGCCGCTTCCCACCAACAATGTGCCCCACTTTTTTTTCATCTGCTTATGGGTTATTTCCTCCATGTTGCCGATGGCGGCAATGGTGTCCGCCACTGCGGCTGAAAACTGGCTCAAGGCGGCAGCAATAACAAGAGGCGCAATCAGCAGGCTCGTCGCAACACCGGCCAGTTTAATGAGACTGTTGTCGTTATAATGGCCGTTCAGGGTGTGCACCAGGGGCATTGCAACTGCAATAAAAACGAGGTAAACGCAGGTAGAAATGATCTGTGACAAGCGGGATGCTTTTACCCGAACACCGGCTTCAAACTCATCGCCCAGATAACGGGGCGTCTCAAACCCCTGAACCACGATTAATGTTCCGGCAACGATCGTCAACATTTCCCAGGGAGTATGGGGCGAGGCCTTGAACAGGCTGATGCAGGATGCCGACTTCCAGGCGACCCAATCGTAGTTGGCGAATCCGGCAATGAGCAATACGATGATCAGAAGCGTGATGTACAGAGCCCATTTCTCCAATATGCCGAGAGCATCCAGACCCTTGGTCAATCCGATCAGCATGATGACCCCAATAACGCCGGTGGTCAAAATGTTTTCATTCAATTCGGTGTCCAGGTTCAGGCTGCCCAACACAAAGGACGACAGGATATGGAGATAGAGGCAGACCGAAATGATATAAGCGGCCACAAGTGCAAAATCTGAAGCCCGCTCAAGTGACAAGGTTACCTCGGACGGTTTACCCGCAAGAACCGGTTCGGCATGAACGATATTGTAACGAATCACACTTCCTATGGCATAGGCCAGGGCGCAAACGCCTGCCATGGCAGCCACCGAGTATGAGCCCATAGCCCCTGCAAGGATCGGTACGATGACAAGAAACCCACTTATTTTCTCAAAGAGAAAGAGAACTAAAGTTTCATGCAAGTCAATCCGGCTGCTATCTGCAATAGTGTGTGCACAAAAGAATCAAAAACCTCCTTTCTGAGGTATTGAGTAAACTAAAGTTGTAAGTATTCAGCAAAGCAACCGGGGTGAAGATACCGGCATTTATTTTAAAAGCAACAATAGAATTATATCGTCATTCCGGCATGGTCTTAGCCGGAATCCAGAAACTAGCCACACACTCCATCCTGGATCCCGGCTAAAAACATGCCAGGATGACGAGCGCGAAGTTTTTTTGTCTATCCTGCTATTTTTGCGATATTTATGAGTAGTTCGCGGAAATTTTGTTACTTAGAAGCTATATATCCTTAGTTTTCCCTCTCGTAAAAACGTAAAAAATTCACTATTCTGTCAAACATGCATAGGCAACACAAAACCTGGTGGCGAGGAATAGCGTTTACCGTGCTCGCGGCCGCTACATTAGCGGGCATCTTCACTGCATGGCAAACCGGACAGTTATGCGAATACGCATCCGCGGCTACTGTATTTAAGCAGGACGAGGAAGCCCGGCAACAACGCCTGGCAGCGACATTCCACATGGATGTGCTCGGCCGGATGGAGCGGGCCATCAATGAAACCATTGCATCAGGAAGTATTCCCGGTGGGGTTCTTTGGGTTGAGCGAAACAGCGTCGATTTCGTAAGTGCTTATGGTTACCGCGCATTGGTTCCCCAGCGTGAAATAATGACACGTGATACCATTTTTGATATCGCATCGTTGACGAAAGTGGTCGCGACAACGCCCGCCGTGATGAAGTTGGTTGAGCAGGAAAAAATCAACCTCAGCGATACTGCTCAAAAATTCATCCCGGAGTTCAGCGGCAACGGAAAAGAAAACATCACGATTCGACAGCTTCTGACTCACACGTCCGGTTTACGCCCGGATATCAGCACACGCCCTGCCTGGTCTGGTTACGATACCGCCATTAAGATGGCCAGCATCGAAAAAGTATATAAAAAGCCGGGCACGGATTTTCGCTACAGCGATATCAATTTCTTCATTCTGGCTGAGGTGGTTCATCGAGTAAGCGGTCAACGGATTGAAGAGTTTGTCCAGAAGGAGATTTATCGGCCGTTGAAAATGAAAGACACCGGTTTTCTTCCACATCCATCCAAATACAAGCGCATCGCGCCGACAGAACCCAAAAACGGCAATATGTTGCGCGGAACGGTGCATGATCCGACGGCGCGATACATGGGCGGCGTGGCCGGGCATTCCGGGGTATTCTCAACCATCGATGATCTGGCGCGGTATTGTCGTATGCTTTTAAACGAGGGCGAGCTTGACGGAACTCGCGTGCTTAATGCTGACACAGTGCGATTGATGACTTCCGTTCAGAGTCCCGACGCTGTCGAGGAACGGCGGGGCCTGGGTTGGGATATAGATTCGGGTTACAGCCGCCCGCGCGGCAAGTATTTTCCAATCGGTTCGTACGGACACACCGGCTTCACTGGCACGAGTTTGTGGATCGATCCGTTCTCACAAACGTTTTGGATTTTCTTGAGCAACAGGTTGCATCCCGATGGACGTGGAAATGTTCTCCCCCTTCAAGCCGAGCTGGCCGACCTTGCAGCGTTGGCCGTCACGGGTTTTGATTTTACCAGTGTGGAAGGCGCACTCCCACCGCGTGCTTTAAAAAAGACAAAAGCGACGGTTGAAAAAACAGAGGTGTTCAACGGAATCGATATGCTGAGCAAAGACAACTTTGCACCACTGCACGGATTGAAGATTGGTTTGATCACGAACCACACGGGGCGCGATTGCAACGGGTCGCCGACAATCGACCTGTTGCACCAGGCGAGCAACGTGGATCTGGTGGCGCTGTTTAGCCCTGAACACGGGATTCGCGGTGAAATCGATGCCTACGTAGACGATGGGGTGGACGAAAAAACAGGGCTGCCGATTTACAGTTTGTATGGCAAGCGCCGCGCCCCGTTGTCGAAACAGCTTGAAGGGTTGGATGCGTTGGTGTTCGACATTCAGGACATTGGTTGCCGATTCTATACCTACATTTCCACTATGGGAAATTGCATGGAGGCCGCCGCGCAATCTGATGTGAAGTTCATTGTACTTGATCGATTGAATCCGATTACAGGTTCGATGGTCGCCGGGCCGGTGCTCGATGGCAAAACGGACTTTGTTGGCTGGCACGCGATCCCTGTTCGCCATGGAATGACGGTGGGCGAACTCGCACGATTATTTAATGAAGAGAAAAACATAGGCGTTGATCTCGAAGTGATTAGACTCAGCGGTTGGAGGCGCGACATGTGGCTCGATGAAACAACCATTCCCTGGATTAACACCTCGCCAAACATGCGCAGCCTCACCCAGGCTGATCTTTATCCCGGCGTTGGTTTACTGGAGACGACTCACCTGTCAGTGGGCCGTGGGACCGACACACCGTTTGAATTATTTGGCGCGCCTTACGTCGACGGCAAATTACTCGCCCAACGAATGAACGCGTTTGGAATTCGTGGTGTACGTTTTGATCCGATCGTGTTCACTCCCAGTGCAAGTAAATTCAAAAATCAGCAATGCGAGGGAGTTCGAATCACACTCACAGATCGCGACCGTTGTGACGTGATTAATATCGGCATCGCCGGAGCACTGACATTGAATGAAATATATGGGGATAAGTTCGGACTCAATCGATTCAAGGGATTATTGAAACAGGAAGCGACCATGGAGGCGATTCGGGCGGACAGATCCGTCAACGAAATTCGTAAATTGTGGGAGTCCGGCCTCAGACGCTATACCGACCGGCGACAACAGTATTTGATCTATTAGCAATTAATGATGACAAACTTCCCAATTTCTTTCTGAATATTTTGGCAAAAGTCTGTTTTGAACAGCTATTGTATAATTTCCGAATTGTGCTAATGATAAAAATTATACCTTTTAACCTCTCAACACAGGAGATTTTACTATGAAAAATACCATTTTTTTCCTACTTTTTATTGCAGTTTCTTTTGTTTCTAATCCTTCATTGGCACGGCAACAACTTCCTTCCGGCGATGAACTTATAGTCGGCTACTATGGTCGGCCTGGCGCTGCTTCACTGGGTGTGCTCGGTCAATATACAATTGAAGAGCTCATTCCAAAAATAAAAGCAAAAGCTGATGAATACGATCAAATTACTGAGAATAAAAAGGTAACTCCGGCATTCCATTTAATTTATGGTTTGGCAAGTAGCGATCCAGGGCGAAAAAAAGATTATATTCTTCCTCTATCAGACAAAAAGTTGATGGAATATATCAATGCAGCACAAGACAAGGGGTTTGCAGTCATTATAGATTTACAACTGGGAAGCCTCACTCCAGCAGAAGCCGTTAAACCTGTTCTCAAGTATCTTAAATATAACAACGTGCACTTAGCTATTGATCCTGAATTTGAGGTGAAGGGCCTGGATGTGCGCCCAGGCAAGGTGGTCGGACACATCTCAGGTGAGGAGATTAATCAGGTGCAAGCTGCCATGACTGACTATCTGAAGGAGAACGGTATTAATGAAAACAAAATACTAATTGTGCATATGTTTAGAAAAAGCATGGTCGTTGAAGGTGAAGACGCAGTTAATAAGTATGACAAAATTGATTTAATAATGAATTTAGATGGCCACGGATCGCCAAAATTAAAAGTGGACATCTATAACAATTTATATACAGCAGATATTTCATCTCAAATTGCTGGTGGTTTTAAACTTTTTTTTAATGAAGACAAGCCTTCAATGCTGACTCCAAAGCAAGTCTTGGGAATAGAGCCTGTGGGCAAAACTAGAATTAAAGAACCACCTAAATACATTAACTATCAATGAAAATAAATAATGCCGAATATTTACGATAAAAAAACTCAGATGCCTGGTTTTTCGCAGCTTCCTTCAGCAAGGAAACGACCCGATACCCAGCCATTGATTCCCTGATACTCAATATGACACCATCTCGGATGGTCTTTTTTTGCTGCTGCCTGCTCCTTCTTTGACAGATTCGTATATTCATCCATGCTCAGCCCGCCTATGCAGCCAAGATTTTTGACGCAGTCTGCGCCCGGCGGGATCTCACCCAGTTTTTCTGCATGGGGATCAGCCTTGCTGCGAATGTTCAATACGTCATTGGCGGCGACACCATGCACACGGTAATAGTCAGGGCCGTCTGCTTCTGCCATAGCTAAGCCTGATGCAGCAATCAACAGGGGGAAAATCAGTTTCAATATTGTTTTCATCGTTTTGTCTCGTTCAATGATCTCAGAATGCATATATACTGAGAATCAGGTATCTTAGGACTTGAGACGAAATAAACTTTACAATATTGCGCAGGATTTTTGTCCATAATCAAGGCGCACAAACAGGCGCATAGCTCAGTTATGTAACTGTTTGTGCAACGCAGAGTATGGGCAGGTAAGCGAGTTTGCGAGACTCCGAAAAGACAAGCAAGATGTAAAGTTTATTAGGGAACAAGTCCTTAAAAAAAGATGCACACATTATTCTATTCATACTCCTATACCCGGGACAGGTAAACACAAACGAAGAAAAATGAAATGAAGATCGCTACAATATTTTTAACATTGATCGTGTCCTTGTCAACGGCCGGCGGCCTCTTCGCACAAGGATCGGTGCTGAACCTGCAGGATCTGATCGGGGTCAAAGGGCGTCACGCCGAGGGTCAGATGGAACGCCGCGGGTACAGCTGGGTTCGCACCGACAAGTCAGACAACAGTGCCTATAGCTATTGGCGGGATAATCGGAGCGGAAGATGCGTAACCGTTCGCACAACCCAAGGTCGCTATGCGTCCATCGTGTACACCTCCGACTTCGACTGTAAGCAGGGCGGTCAGGGTGGTAAGGATGCCGCCCGTCGCGAAGTTGACAACTTCAGCAACTGACCCCGGATCGGGAAAAATCCCCATTGCAACATGCCAGGTCGAAAGGCCGGGTTTTCTCTACCATAGAAACCTTATAACTCGCATACTCAGCTGCGGTAATGATAATAGAGCTATTTAAAATATTTTTTTGATTCGCTATCAGTTTTTTAGCGAATATAAGTGTTTTTTCGCCGGTCTCATATATCTCCACTTCTATCATTTGTGTACTTTCTGTTTTAAAATGTGTAACTTCCATATTTTCCCCTTTTAAATTACTTCCACTTACCTACACCCTGCCCACTTAAGGGCAGCGGTGACTCACCAGTGCGTTTTTAAGTATGCAAAAAATATGACCCAAACAACTGGTTATATCTTTTTATTTTTTATCTCATCGATATAACACATTATTTTTTTGCCATATCAACAATAGAGGACTTCCCCCCCCTGACCACTTTTCCGACAAACTGGAACAAATTTCCGGAAAAGTGTTTTAATCGATATTCGACCTCGGAAGGTGAGACGAATTTCCGCCTGGAAAGGAATACCTACTTCTATATCTCCAACAAGGATGCCGCCCGTCTTGAGGTTGACAACTTCAACAACTGACCCCGGATCGAAAAAATCCCCATTGCAACATGCCAGATCGAAAGGCCAGGCTTTCTCTACCTCTGAAGATCTGGATAACTGAGAGAATTAAAAAATCAGCATAGGTGCAGCGGCTGGCAATCATAAACGCCCGGACGTTGAGATTTCCACCGCATTCTTGTTTGCACGCACACCCAAAAAAGGTCCCACGGAGATTTGACCTTTCTTTTCTTAAGCATGCGAAACATTTTGAACTGCCTTAAACATTGACAAATACTAGTATAAAAAGTAGTAATTTTACATTGATCAAACTGCTTTTGTTTGCCACTATGCTTCAGGGAATCTGAAATTTCTTTTCTTTATCCTTCCGCTTTTTTTCATATAAAAACAATGAATACTAAATCACAAAATTAATAAACAAAACCTCACCCATTCATGAACAGGAGGAAGCGAT
>JAGHCC010000057.1 GCA_021160685.1 Desulfobulbaceae bacterium
AAAGGGTGGGACGCAAAGCCATCGGCCTACGTTTTTGCACATGCAAAAATAGGGTAGCGAGGTTGCCGGGCAGGATCAGCACTTCTGGACTGATGCTACTGGGCGTCAGACTGGAGGTGTTGCAATGTTGTCAGGAAAGCCAAATTCTCGCCATTTTTTTCTTCCGTTTTTCTTTTTCTCTCTCTTTTTCTTCATAGCCTCATTGGCTCAGGGCGCTGAGGTGCAATTGGCCTGGACCCCGAACAGTGAAGCAAATCTTGCTGGCTACAAAGTTTATTATGGCACAGTATCACGGGATTATACGACAATCATTGATGTCGGCAATCCGGAGGCTGTGGATAATCAGATTATCGTCACCCTCTCGGGCTTTTCTCCGGGCATCACCTATTACTATGCAGCCACTGCATATGACGTGGACGGCTTTGAAAGCGATTATTCCGATGAGGCAGTCTGGACATGTCCTCTGGATCCTGTTCCCACGGCCAATGAGATAACGTTGACCATTGCCGAGGACACGGTTGCCAATGGTCAGCTTGACGGAACCAGTCAGTGCGGTTTGTCATTATCCTTCGAGATTGTTAACAATGCTGCGCATGGTACGGTTTCCCTGCTGAACGCTGCAACCAGCGAGTTTACCTATACCCCTGTTCTGAACTTCAACGGCACGGACATCTTTACATACAAGGTCAGTGATGACAACGGAGAGTCCGAAATCGCCACTGTCACCATAAATGTTACCGCTGTTGATGACATCGCTGTGGCCGTAAATGATGCCATTTCCACTTCCTTTAATCAGGAGGAATCAACCTTTGTCATAGAAATGGGTACGGTTATTGTTAATAAAGACTGGCAGACTGTTGAATTCAGTGAATCCTTTATCGATCCCATTGTTGTTGCTAAACCGGCAAGTCATCAAGACGAAAATCCTTGCGTTGTTCGGATTCAAAATATTACGAACACAGGTTTTGAGATTCGCCTGCAGAACTGGGATTATCTTGCCGATGACCATGGCGATGAAACCATAAGTTTTGTCGCGGTGGAACGCGGCAGCTTTGAGATGAGCGACGGAACTTTGGTTGAGGCGGGTAGTTTCGAGACAGATAAGACTGACAAGTTTATCCAAATCTCTCTTGCTGAACCATGCAATGTGGTTCCGGTTATTGCCGCCTCAATTATCACAAATAATGGCTGGGATGCTGTTGTTGGCCGGATTCAAAATATCAGCACCACAGGTTTTGAATATAAATTGCAGGAACAGGAGGACAACGAATATTTTCACGTCATGGAGTCAATCAATTATATCGCCTGGGAGCCCTCCACCGGCAGGAATGGCCATCTTGTCTATGAAATCGGCGCAACCGCTGATGAGATGACCCATGAATGGCAGACTATTTCTTTCAATGCGGATTTTAACGAGACTCCGATCATGATTGCCGATATGCAGACAACGGATGGCGATGATACAGCCAACCTGCGTTATAATGAGATGAACGCTTCCCAAATGCAAATCAAAATTACTGCAGAGCAGTCAAGCAACTCTGATACCAATCATACAACCGAAATCATCGGATTCATGGCCTTTGCGGTTGTTGATTTTGATGGCGATCCGGATCAGGATGGTCTGACCACCGGCGCTGAGCTGGAGACCTATGGAACACTGCCCGAAATGATCGATACGGATCTGGACGGCCTCCATGACGGTGCCGAAGTGGATTTCTGGGGCGCTGACTGGAATGGCGATTTTGACCAGGACGGTGTTATCAATCTCCTGGATGCGGATTCGGATAATGACGGATATACGGATGGCTTTGAAGCAGCCATGTCTTTTGATCCTGCTGACGACAGCTCACATCCTGCCGGTCCCGGCCTGGAAGTCGGAATGATTAAGGTGGATACGGACTGGCAGCGGATCAGCTTTAACAACACATTTGTCAACCCGGTAGTGGTGGCAAAAATTGTCAGCCGGAACAATGATGATCCCTGCGTTATCCGCCTCAATAACATCGACGCAGACGGATTTGAAATCCAACTGCAGGAATGGGATTACCAGGACGGTGTCCATGGCATCGAAAGTGTCAGCTACATGGTCATGGAACGCGGCAGCTATATTCTGGATGACGGAACCCTGGTGGAAGCAGGTCATTTCAGCAGCAATGAAATGTTATCCTTTGAAAATATAAATTTTACCCAGGAGTTCAATCTCACTCCGGTGGTCACAGCGTCTATTGCCAGCTTCAACGGGACGACTACGGTTACCGGCAGGATGCATGATATCTCAACATCAGGTCTGAGCTTTATGTTGCAGGCACAGGAGGCCAACTACAAAAGTCATGTGGCTGAAACCGTTTCCTATATTGCCTGGGAGCCTTCTTCCGGCATCGTCAACGGTCATCAATATGAGGTCAGCATCATTACGGATTCCGTCGATCACGATGAAATTGATGTGGATTTAACCGGAAACTTTGACGAAATTCCAGTGGTACTGGCTGATATGCAAACAACCGACGATGAGGATCCGTCCACAGTCCGTTGCGATAACAGTCAGGTTGACCGTTTTACTGTGCGGATTGAAGAAGAGCGGTCACAAAACTCGGAGATCTACCATGCAACCGAGATCGTTGGCTACATGGCAATTGCTGTTGTTGATCTTGATGACGATCCGGATCCGGATCGTCTGAGCACCGGTGTTGAGCAGGAAACCGAAGAAATACAGTCCGAAGAGGATTCAAAAAATGCCGTGTCGACGGCCGCAATAGTGTTCTTGGTAATATAATTTTACCTTGTAAGACTGATTATTGTGGAGAACATTCCGCGTTCAACATTTTGTTCCCGATGGATTTGAAGGAGCGCTCCCCGGGTGTGACGCATATGTCGTTGGCTACATGGCAATTGCCGGTCTGTAAATCTTGCCGGAACAATTTGTCTGATTTTTAAACAAACAGAAAAGCCGGGATAACCATTATGGATATCCCGGCTTTTTTATTATGATTTCTGAAAATAAAAATCACTCGTTTATTTCCAGGATGTTTCGTCCCACCTGCTATTGTTCCAGGACAAATTCATACTCGACCTTTGTCTTGGTGAAATGTTGCAGGACATGTTTCAACTCCAGCAGGTTATCCACCTGGAAATTCACCTCCCAGGCCGTGGTGGCTGAGGCTCGCTTGGCCAGAGAGATAACGTCGATGATTTTCATTTCCACCGGCGCCACACTGAGCAGCATAAAGACCCGGTTTCGCTCAAAATTTTTCAAAATATGCAGGGTCTGATTTTTTTTCACCCTGGTTTTTTTCAACTGCCAGCGAACCTGAACAACATCCTCTCTCTGCAAACGCAAAGATTTAAATTTAGGGCAATCCTTACGATGGACGGACAGTCCACGTTCACTGAGCAGGGCGTGCAATCTTTTTTCGGTGGGTATAGGATTGCAACACTGGGAGAGTTTGATGCAATCCGAATCCAGACTATCCAGATCAATCATATTGAAAGCCCCGGTCGGAGGCTGGAGAGTGACACGATCGGCATAGAGACCGTTTTTAACCTCATAAATCAGTTCCCGTAAACGCAGACGGCCCTGACCCAGGGCCTGAAAGAGTTCATTGATATCCTTGAGATTAAAATATTCGAGAATATTCGCCATCCCTTCTTTTTCAAGAATTTCAAAAGGAATACCGTACCGTCTCAACTCCTGGCGCATAATGGATTGGCCGACTATGGCAGCCAGGCCCAGACGGTGCTGGCGAAATGTCCGGGATACGGTAGCACGGGCACGGGGTGACTGGCAAAGCCTCAGAATTGACGGTTCAAAGCGGACTGGTTTTTTCTGGGTGATGATTTTTATCCGATCACCATCCTGTAAAACATGATCCATCTCGACACGTTTATTTCTGACCATGGCATGGGTGCAATGGGAGCCGACTTCAGTATGCACCTTAAAGGCGAAATCGAGCACGATACTTTGTACAGGCAGGCAGATCCTGTCACCGTTTGGCGTGTACGTGTAAATTTCCTTCTTGCCGCTGGCCTCAATAACGTCATGATATGACAGACTGTCGTCAGCCCCGAGAATTGTGAACATCTCCCTGATTTCTTGTGCAAACCCCGTAGGAACCGTACCCTTGGTCAGCCATTGTCTGATAATGCCGTTTCTGGCGGAGGTCATCATCGGCCTGGTACGGATTTTGAAAAGATAGTTCTGGCCTTTTATATTTGCCCGGGCATGAAGGCTTTGGTAAGCAGTAGGTTTGGGATTTGCGATGAAATCACGAATGGTCCGCGGTATTGGCGGAAAATGTTGATTGATAATGCCAAGGGCCCGATAGCAGGATTGAATATCCTCGACAATAATGATCATCTCCATGGGATTTTCAATTTCCCTGGAAAGTGTTTTCAGGCCAATATTATAATAAGCCCATAAACCTTTCGCCTTGATTCTCACTTCCGATGAGAGCCAGACCCGATCAAGTTCTTCCTGCAGTTTTTCTTTGATGGAAAGGACTTCGTCCAAGATTTCGAGTTTACGAATAGAGTACAGCACCCGCTGACTCTGCTTGGGGAACTTATAGCTGAGCGCCAGATCATAAAGTTCACGTTTTAAACCAAAAAGGCCCATGACGCCGGCCATGGGGGCATAAACACCTAAGGTTTCATCGGCGATCTTCTGGCGCTTATGTTTTGGCATGGCAGCCATTGTCCGCAGATTATGGAGCCGGTCGGCAAGTTTGACCAGCATGATTTCAATACGGGACGCCGCGCCTGAAAAAAGCTTCCGGTGAACAAGCCTGTAAAAAGTTTGCCGATCACCACTGAAATGACTGATCTTGGTGCAACCGTCAACAATGGCCTCAACATGTTTCCCAAACAGCTCCCCAATAAGTTCAGGAGTGACCTCTTCCACGTCCTCCACCGTGTCATGCAGCACCGCAGCGGCAAGGGTTTCAGGATCGGTGACGCCAAGTTCTTCCACCAGGATCTGGGCAACCAGGCAGGGATGGCTGACATAAGCCTCCCCTGATTTTCGCTTTTGGTACTGATGGGCCTCCACGGCAAAAGAAAAGGCTTTCCAGAAAAGCTTGGCCTCTCCTTCTTGATTACCGAGATAGTCTTCCATACGGTCACAGAAGGCTGCTATGTCAAAATGATTCATTGGCATTATTTTATTTTAGTTCCAATCTAAGCTGTTCTGTCTGATTTTTTTATTTATGGTATATTCTGAACAAAATGGCAAGAGTAACCGAGGAATTAAAAAAGGGGCGGATAGGCCCTTATGTCCCTGACGATCTGTACTTCTGAAGCTTTTCAAAAGGAAAACCAACTTGGCACGAAAAAAACGCTCCATGAAAAAACGGCCCCCTCCACGCAGAAGGCATCAATACACCCGCCAAAACGATCACGAAAATAAAACACTTTCGTCGTGGCGACTCTTTGACGTTTCAATGGATGACCTGATCTCCTTCATCTATCTTAACGGCGGTGAAACCGGTTTAAAGGAACTCATTAAACACTTTGATCTTTCCCGCACCCAGGGCAAAATTCTCCAGGAAGAACTTACTCAACTTTGCCAACAGAAGCTTGTATACTCTTGTGGCTCTAAACGCTATCGTCTCAACAAGAAGCTCTTTCCCGCCGGCGTCATCTCCGTTCATCCCCGGGGATTCGGCTTCGTGACTTTGGACGAATTGCCGCCTGACGGCCGGGATCTCTTTGTTCCTGCCCGTCATACGGGATCAGCAATGCACACTGACCGGGTTCTTCTGCAAATTTTGAAACAACGGCGGGGGGGACGCGTGGAGGCAAGGGTGGTGCATATCCTCAAACGTGGAACCACCCATCTTGTCGGCACCTATGTTGCCGGTCGAACCGGAATGGTCATCCCCCAGGATCCCCATTTTCCCTTCCATATTCTTATTCGCAGGGAACAGTCCTGCGGGGCGAAAAACGGCGAGGCCGTGGTTGCCGAACTTGGTGAAATCAGACCCAAGCAACGCAATGTCAGCGGCCGCATTATTGAAGTGCTTGGCGATCCGGCCAGTACCAAGGTGCAGATGGAAATGGTGATCAGGCAATTCAAGCTGCCCCGTGAATTTGATGACTCAACCCTGCAGGAAACCGAAAAAATAAGCTCCAAAGTGGAAGTCGGTCCGGAGCGGGAGGATTTGCGGGAAATACCGCATGTCACCATTGACGGAGAAACAGCGCGAGATTTTGATGATGGCGTGGCCGTTGTCAAAACGAAAAAAGGTTTTCGTCTCTATGTCAGCATCGCCGATGTCAGCCACTATGTTACTTCGGGCTCTTCCCTTGACAGAGACGCATATTTACGGGGCACAAGCGTCTATTTTCCCACCGGTGTGCTGCCCATGCTGCCGGAGAGGCTGTCCAATCATCTTTGCAGCTTAAATCCAGATGAAGACCGTTATGCTTTTACAGCTGTTCTCGATTTTGACCCGGAAGGGAGCAGGCTTAACCAGCGTTTCTGTAAATCCGTGATCATAAGCAAGGCTCGCCTGACGTATACGCAGGTCAAACAGATCGTGGTGGATCGGGATTCCCAGGCATGCGCACAATACAATGATCTTCTGCCCCAGCTCAAATGGATGGCCGATCTTGGCCAACTTCTTGAGAAAAAAAGAATGGCACGAGGCAGTATTGGCTTTGACATGCCGGAAGTCGGGGTTGAGATAGGCCCGGACGGCCGGATTGCCAATATCGTAAGGCGAGAACGGAATCAGGCCCATAAGATTATCGAGGAATTCATGCTGGCCGCCAATGAGGCCGTGGCCGAGACCTTTGCCCGACATGATTTTCCGGCCATTTACCGGATCCATGAAAAGCCGGATGAGATCAAGGTGGCCGAGTTTGTTCACTTTCTCCAGACCCTGGGTTATGAATTGCCGACTGAAACGATTTCTCCCGGATGGTTTAATAAAGTTCTGTCATTGACCAGGGGCACGAAGCATGAATACATTGCCAACAATCTGCTTCTGCGTGCCATGAAACAGGCCCGCTACTCACCTGATAATGTGGGTCATTTTGGCCTGGCCGCTTCCTGTTATACCCATTTCACTTCGCCGATCCGCCGTTATCCAGACCTGATGGTCCATCGCGCCCTGGCCGCGCTGATCAGCCACAGTCAGCCGCCGGAAGGGATTGCCCTCAATGAGGCCGGCGAATTTCTGTCCCGGCGGGAACGGGCAGCTACGGAGGCGGAATGGGCTCTGCTTGACCGTTTAAAAGTCCTTTATATGGCAGATAAGGTAGGACAGAGTTTCAAGGGAATGATCTCCGGCGTGACTTCCTTCGGTATTTTTATTGAGTTAAGCAATATTTTTGTGAACGGCGCGGTGCGCATGAGTGACCTGAAAGGCGATTATTATCATTTTGATGAAAAAAATTACCGTTTGCTCGGGGAGCGCACCGGCTCAATCTTCCAGATCGGTGATGAGATCCGGGTTAAGCTTGTCAAGGCTGACATGCAGCTTTACCGGCTCGAATTTGTCGTGGATGAAGAGTAACTGTTCAGCAGCACTCCACCTGTACGCGATCAGTCTGGTTCACATAGGACTACTATAGTTCTCCAGCCTGCTTGCGTACATCTGGAGCACTGCTGAGCAGTTACAGCATGGCACTTAGGGAAATTATATGCAACCATATCTAAATAGTTACGATGAAGAGTGATGAAAAGTAAAACCTCTGCTGCCGACCTGCTGGCCAATGTGGCCATTGTTCTCGTCCGGCCGAAATATCCGGAAAATATCGGGGCAGCGGCCCGCAGCGCCAAAAATATGGGTATCAACCAATTGCTTGTTATCCACAATGAACTGCCGGACCGGGAGAGGATGTCTAAAATGGCAACCTGTCATGCCAGGGACCTCATCGACGGAATACGCCTTTATCAACATCTGGCTGATGCCCTGACAGAGTTTTCCTGGGTTGTGGGCACCACGGCCCGTCAAGGAAGACAGCGGCGGCTGATCACCTCACCCGAGAATATGGTGGCCGGGCTGCTGCCCAAGCTGAACAACAACAAAATCGCTTTGCTGTTTGGTCCGGAAGACAGCGGCCTGACCAATGAGGATCTGAAATTTTGCAACAGCGTCACGACGATTCCCACGGCTGATTTTTCCTCCCTGAATCTGGCCCAGGCCGTGGCGATTCTCTGTTACGAAGTGTATAAGGGCGTACTGTCTTCTCGCGGCTGGAAAAAAATCAGCCCGAAACTGGCCAGCTCCTATGAGTTTGAAACCACCTATGGGCTCATCGAAGAAATGCTGCGTCGCATTGGCTCCTTAAAGGAGACCGATTATGATCACTGGATGAAAAATATCCGTCATTTTCTCGGCCGTGTTGAGTTGAAGGCCAGGGATACGAAGTTTCTGCAATTAATCTGTCGGCAGATTATAGACCATTGCGGCCAAAGGGGAAAAAGGGAGATGAAACAGGGTGGAAAGAAATAAACTGCGCAAACTGATATTGCAGAAAAGAGAGAACTTGACCCCTGCCGAGAGGCGGAGTAAAAGCAAAGCAATTATTGATAACCTCTGGCGGATCGAGCAGTTTGCCAAAGCCGGTAC
>JAGHCC010000368.1 GCA_021160685.1 Desulfobulbaceae bacterium
CTCCAAGAGCATGGACCATCATCAAGAAGATTAAAGGACAATTCGAACAAATTAACAGTAAGACGAGCGGAGACGGCTTGGTTTCGATATTAAAAACGGCAATGACTTTTCTTCATATCAAGCCGGACTGTCCCCATGCAAAAAGACTCTTTGAACTTGCCATGGTTTTCCGTTCCCTGAAAGATTTTGCTGAACACCTCAGACAAAATCGAACATCCACCATTTACGATGACAGGGCCGAGGCCGTGACTCTCATGACATTGCATGGAGCCAAGGGGTTGGAATTCCAGTCGGTCTTTATCACCGGTCTTGAAGAGGGTCTGACCCCTTATCTTGCCTTTGAGCGGACAGATATTGAAGAAGAGCGGCGTCTTTTTTATGTGGGCATGACCAGGGCCATGGAAAGACTGACCCTCTCCTGTTCTGCCGGACGAGGTGGGGGACAATCCGCCAGGCAGCATATTTCACGATTCATCAAGGAAATCCCGGCAAAAGACCTGCAAATTATCCATCAAAAAAGAAAAAAGAAATCCAAGGCAACGCAGTTGAGTTTGTTTTAAAAATGTATGTGGATAATTCTTATTTATTATGCTGAGTATGTAACCGTTCACCGAGGCACTAATTTACGGGAACCACAGTCCTTGTAAACGTTTACAAGTGCCTTAGATTCGTTCATTTGGATCTGCGAAGCATACTGGTGCTATTCAAGCAAGTCAAAATGGACGAATATGAGGTGCTGGTGAACGTTTACCTGAGTACTATTAAAATCGGCAACGCAACCGTCGGCTTAATTGGCTTGGATAGTTCTCTTCAAGAGGCTTCCGGCAGGAGCTTACCTGTCCAGGAAGCCGTTGATTTGATCTATTTACAGATGACCGGACAAAATTATATCCCGACCCAAGCTGAAACCGCTTATCGTGACGCGCTGAAGCGGGAGTATCTGCGACACATCGGCGCAAGTGAGGGAAACAAGACCCGTGGGCTTTCAATTCGTATCCTCGGCCCCGGTTGCGTGAGCTGTAACAAGCTGAACAGCATGATCTTTGATATCCTCCAGCGTCTGGGAGTCAAGGCTGATATTGATCAAATCCATGATCTTGATGAGATATGGCGTCACGGCGTGCAAGCACCCCAGCCCTGATTATAAATGATAAAATCAAATGCACCGGACGCCAGCCAACGATCTCCGAGGTTGAGGCATGGCTGCGGGATGAAATTGAGTAAAAGTTTCAGCACCCCATCTACGCGCGATCAGGCCGGCTCACATAGGCTTACTATAGTTCACCAGCCTGCTTGCACACATCTGGGGCACTGGCAAACTTTTACAGTAAGGAGTATCCCCAAAGATTTTAGCCCTTGGTGAACTGTTATGAAATTGACAGGCTAAAATAATCTCATCACGCTGCTTTTCGTCGTTGATCTGGAACTTCCCAGATAACAAGAAAAAATTGTGGCTGAATTACTTTACAAAGTGTACAAGTACGCAAGAATTCAAGAATTCAGATCTTAAAATCTAAAAACAACTGACTATTACATTATAGGAGAATACGTATGGGTGGCCATCATGCCCACAATCCTTACGGTGCCGGTGACAGGGCTGTAAGGAGCATTGACAGGAAACGGGAAAAGGAAAGACGCTTCATGTTGTCGGCTGCCTACAAATACGCTGACGAACTGGCGATGAAGCTGGTACAGCGCCTCCTGGATACACACATAATTGAAACATCCTCCGATAGCGCCATTCGTGAAGTTTTTGCAACGCTTTTTCAAAAACTCCAGGATATGGAGGAGTTTGACATCCAATTTAAAATCGCACCGGTGAGACAGCTTGTCCCCGATGCGAATTTCATCAGTCTTTATCTCCTCCAATACATTGTTGAAGACTTGATTAACCACCCGAAAATTAATGATATTTTTGGCGATGATCTCGATGTCTATCAAGCAGTTGATTCGGTAATGAATCAAATTCGCCCCCGGCAGTAAGTTCGATCCCCGTGCCGTTTTCCAGTCGCCTTCCTGGGGAGTACTGCCAAACATTTACAAGCCGAGTTTTTCATAATTTTCTTATACAAGCCAAATATTTACGCATTACACAACCTCACCTGAATAGTTACCATTCGCTAATCAATGAAACCGATTCATCCCGATAAGCAGCCCTCTCTTGTCTTTGCTAATCGCAGGGGTGAGATTAAAGATTTCCCGGACCTCACCATGGCCGGCCGAAGCGGTCACTGGTTTTTCAAACCACAACTCACGGAAATGATCCCCCTGCCCGAGGGGAGCGATCTTTTTGTCCTGCCGGATCGTCTGCCTATTGGTATTGATCCGGAAACCGGCGATCCTGTTCTGCTTGATAACAGTCCTGACGATGCCAGAGAAGGGATCCAGGCAGTAGCGGCATTTATGGCGCCGGCCCATACGGCGATTTACACCGCTGCCTTTGAAAAAATCCGGCCCGAGCCAATACCGCTGCCGCTTTTTGCCTATACTGCGGTGGGGTGGTATCAGGATCAATTCTGGGTCTGCGGTTTTCGTAGTGATAATGATCCCAGGCAGGATTTCGCTGGTTTCAATCCTCAGTTGCTTCGGGAAAAAACCGTAAAAAAATTAAATAAATTTCCCCGTAACCGTCTCATTCAACATCTTGGCAAATGTTGCCTGACCTATGGCTGTCCTGCCGCGAAAAATTATTTTCTCAACCGCTTTGAGGCCCCTTTGCCAACCTCGCCGGTATGCAACGCGAGCTGTGTGGGCTGCATTTCACTGCAAGCCTCGGGGTGCTGCCCTTCCACACAGGATCGCATCCGTTTTGTGCCCTCTCCAGGAGAAATTGCTGAAATCGCCGTGCCGCATCTCAATCAGGTGAACGGAGGTGTTGTAAGTTTCGGCCAAGGTTGCGAGGGGGAACCACTGCTCCAGGCCAAGACTCTGGA
>JAGHCC010000324.1 GCA_021160685.1 Desulfobulbaceae bacterium
CTGCAAAAAATGCGGGGTTCAGCCTGTTCCGGAACAGGATCTTCCGGTCAAGCTGCCCACCGATGTTGTCTTTGATGAATCCGGTAAATCTCCACTGCATAAACTGGAAAGCTTTTATCTCACCACCTGTCCCAAATGCGGTTCCACGGCCCGACGTGAAACCGACACCATGGACACCTTTGTCGAGTCATCCTGGTATTATGCCAGATACTGCAGCCCGAATGACACTACGGGTCCGCTGGAAAAAAAGGCGGTGGACTACTGGCTGCCGGTGGACCAGTATATCGGCGGTGTGGAACACGCCATCCTCCACCTGCTCTATGCCCGTTTCTTTACCAAACTCCTTCGCGATCTCGGCTACCTGACAGTGGACGAACCCTTTACCAACCTGTTGACCCAGGGAATGGTGATCAAGGACGGCACCAAGATGTCCAAGTCCAAGGGCAATGTGGTTGACCCAAACGACCTGGTCAGCCTCTACGGCGCCGACACGGTTCGGCTCTTCAGCCTCTTTGCCGCGCCCCCCGAACGTGACCTTGAGTGGAGCGACAAAGGTGTCGAAGGATCATACCGGTTCCTGAACCGCATTTATCGCTTTGTCATCGAAAATCTGGACCTGTTGCAAAAATCTTCAAATACTATTCCTGATTCATTAAACAAGGCCAGCCGGAATCTACACAGGAAAACACACCAGACCATCCGCAAGGTCAGCGACGACATGGATGTGAGTTTTCACTTCAATACGGCAATAAGCGCTGTCATGGAACTGGTTAACACCCTCTTTGCCGAAACCGGTGAAAAGGCCTCTGAAGTTGTCGAACCGGATGTCATCAAAGAAAGCGTTGAGTCGATTCTGCTGCTCCTTGCCCCCATGGTACCTCATTTCTGCGAGGAACTCTGGCAGCTGACAGGCCATGTCCGGCCTCTTTCGGCAACCCCATGGCCGGAATTTAACGCACAGGCAGCCAAAGACGATGAAATCACCCTGGTGATCCAGATAAACGGCAAGGTGCGCAGCCGGCTCCTTGTCCAGGCAGATCAGGAGAGTGAAGAGCTGGAAAAAAAGGCCCTTGCGGATAAAAAGGTGCAAAAATTTATCGGTGACAAGGAAATCCGCAAAATAATCGTGGTAAAAAATAAGCTGATTAATATCGTGGTATAAAAATGAAATCTTTCTATTTCCCTGCCGTTTTTCTTCTGCTCTGGCTTCTGTCCGGCTGCGGCTACAGCAGTCCCTATAAAACCCCGCCGAAATTTGTCGAAGAGACGGACGGCGTCATGACTTTGTATCTCTCCATGTGGAAAAATCAGACCAATGAACTGGGATTTCAATCAATGATCTACCAGGATCTCATCGAATGGCTGAAAAAATCAAAAATGGTGAGATTAACTCAGGATCAGCAGGAAGCAAAATACATCCTGGAAGGCACGATCAACTCCATCCGGTTCGAAGGGCTGTCTTACGGTCGTTATGAAGCAGCAATCGAGATCAGGGCCATTACCAAAATAAGCTACGCCCTGCGGGAAAAAGAAACTGATAAAATCCTCTGGCAACGGACAAACTATGTCCGCCGGGACAATTTCAGAGTAAGCAATAACTCGGTGAGCACCAGTGACAACAAGAGAATGGCCCTGGCCGAGATATCAGAAGACGTGGCCGAAGAAATTTATACAAAAATTTTCTTTACGATTGCCAGGGCCGATAAGTCTAATTAGTTCTATTGGTCTCATTGGTCTTATTGGTCTTACTCGTCCGGCCAACTAGACCAACTAGACCAGTAAGACCAATTCAACCAATTAGACCAATTTCTTAAATTCCCCGGCAATACCTTCCCCGTCAAGACCCTGGTCGGCATAAAGATCAGCCGGTTTGCCCGACGAACCGTAGCGGGTCACGCCAAGCCGTTTAAAACCTGCGCCAATCTGTTCCTCGGCCAAAATCGTACCCACAATGGAGCCAAGACCGGTATCAACATGATGATCCTCTACCGTGAGAATCGGACCGATCTTGGCCGCCTCGATCACGCTTTGCCTGTCAAAGGGCGCAATGGAAGCACTCACCAGCACCGCCACTGAAAGTCCCTCATCGGTCAATTTCCGCCAGGCCTCCATGACATTAGTGGTCAGGGCGCCACAGGTGATGATGGTTCCGTCCGTTCCCTTCCTGACCCAATCGGCCCGGCCAGGCTCAAACTGGTAATCACCACCAAAAAAAGGACTGCCGTCTTCCGCCAGGATCATGTTCATTTTCGAGCGGCCCATGCCGACAAAATGATTTCCCGGCGTGGCGCCCACGTAACGGATCATACGGTCGGTCTGATTCGGATCAGCCGGCAGAAAAATGGAGAAATTAAAATAATTTCGCATCAGGCCAATATAATCAATGCCCTGGTGAGTAGGACCGTCTTCTCCCACATCCAGACCGACATGGGTGGCAACAACCTTGAGATTGGTATGATTAATATCATTGAGCCGATTCTGATTATAGACTTCGGAGACGGCAAAGACGCCGAATGTGCTGAAAAAGACGACCAGCTTCTCGCGACTGATGGCCCCGGACATAGTGGCGGCGTGATGTTCCTGAATGCCGGATTCAATGAAGGCCTCCTCCATGTACTTGCGAAAGCCGCCCATTTTCACCGATCCTTCCAGATCACAGGAAACGCCGATAACCTTGGCCTTGCCCTGTGGGTCATTATTGGCCTGGGCCAAGCCAAGAAGAGCCGTGCCATAGGCTGAACGGTTATCTGTCTTGGTGTCCGCATCATAGGTGACCGGAGTACCCGGATCGATCTCTGGATAACAAACCTTATTTTCCAGCCGCGTCTCGGTGGTCACCGGCTTTTCACGTAACTTGCTCCACTTGTCAAAATCATTTTCAACACCAAGCTCTTCCAGAGC
>JAGHCC010000110.1 GCA_021160685.1 Desulfobulbaceae bacterium
GGGCAGAAGGCAGAGGATGCTGGCAAATAAGGGCGTTGTGAAAAAGGCCAGGCTGAGACGCGCTTTGAGCAAAACAACAAACAAGATCATTGCCATCGGGGCCTCCACTGGCGGTACGCAGGCCTTGAAAGAGATTCTCGTCAGCCTGCCGGCCATGGTGCCGGGAATCATGATTGTTCAGCATATGCCGGCAAATTTTACGAAAAGTTTTGCCGAGCGGCTGGATGATGTCTGCCAAATTCGGGTCAAGGAAGCGGAAGACGGTGATTCCGTTGTGCCCGGCCAGGCCCTGATCGCGCCGGGAAATTTTCACATGGTCATGCGCAGAAGCGGGGCCAGGTATTATGTGAATATCAAATCCGGTCCTTTGGTCTGTCATCAGCGGCCGGCAGTGGATGTGTTGTTTAGCTCCGTGGCAGGTTATGGCGGCGCCAACGCCATCGGCGCCATCCTCACCGGCATGGGTCGGGATGGGGCTCAGGGTATGCTGAAGATGAAAGAGGCCGGAGCAAAGACCATTGCTCAGGATGAAAAAAGCTGCGTTGTTTTCGGTATGCCCAAAGAGGCCATTGTCGCCGGCGGTGTTGATAAAATTGTTCCCCTGGAAAAGGTCAGCCAGTCAATTCTGGATATGGTTTGAGGACGGGGAACAGGGGAACTGGGATCCAGTGTTAGCCTTCAGCCTTTTACCTTCTTCCTTTCTATTTCCAGCAGTTTTTTCTTAATTTCAACTCCGCCGCTGAAACCTCCCAGGTTCTGACTTCCAACCACTCTGTGGCAGGGAATGAGAAGAGGTAATGGGTTGGCCCGGCAGGCCTGACCCACGCCCCTGGCATACCCAATGGAACCCAGTTGCCGGGCCAGCTCGCCATAGGTGCTGGTCTCTCCATAGGGGATCCTGCTGATGAGTTTCCAGACCTGTTTTTGAAATTCGGTGCCTTTGTCGAGAAAGGGTGAATGGGAGGCCGGGGCAAATGATGTTTTTTTACCTGCAAGATAATCGTTGAATTCCCGGCAGAAAGGCGGATTGTTCAGTCTGGTGGAAATTTCGGCATTCCCCAGTCCTTCCAGCGCCTTGATATGTCTCTTCTTCTCAAAGCTTAGGTGGATGATCTCGTCTCCGGTCTCAATGAAATAGATGGTTATTCCCATGGAAAGACAGGTTCCGAACCGGATTTTTTTTACTTTGAACATCGCTTTCCACCGCTTGCTGATTGTTCGACATTGTTTTTTTTCAGAAAAACAGGAAGATATTGTCAAGATTTAAAGAAATATCTTGCTTTTCGTCAGCAAATTAATATATCCTTTAACATATCAATATCTCCCTTAAAATTACATAATTAAGCTAAATTCAGAGCAAAGAGCAAGATGAAGACAAAATATTATTTTTTTCGAATGCTGATCATCTCCTCACTTGCCGCTCTGTTGGTCTTTCCTGTTGGTCTGTGTTTTGCCAAGGGATGGTCGGCTCCACTTGATACCTGCCATAAACATTCTTCCGGGGAAAAACAGAAAAAGAACACTGTGTCAATTGTCTCAGGGGGACGATGCCTGGTTCAATCCAAGTTCACCAAGAGAAGACCGAAACCTTCTCGTACTGTCTCCTCTTCCGCTTCCACAATCAATAAGAAAATATCATCACGAAGCGCCATTGTCATGGATGCTCATACCGGCCGGGTTCTTTATTCTCAAGCTCCTGACCGTCCCGCCCAGCCTGCCAGCACCATCAAGATTTTGACCGGCCTGATTTCAATCCGGGCATTAAGAGACCAGGAGAAAGTAAAGGTCAGTAAAAAGGCCGCCGGCATGCCGCGGTCCAAAATTTATCTTGAGCGGGGCAAGTCCTATATTGCCGATGATTTGATCAACGCGGTACTCCTGGCCTCGGCCAATGACGCCAGTGTCGCTCTGGCTGAGAAAATTGCCGGATCTGAAAAAGCTTTTGCCAAAATTATGACTTACAAGGCAAAAGAATTGGGTGCCAATAGTACGATCTGCAAGACCGCCAGTGGTCTGACTTCACGGGGACAGCAGTCTACGGTGCGTGATCTGGCCGTGATCTTCAGAAAGGCCATGGACGATGAAGAGTTTGCCCGGCGTATCGGCAAAACAAAGGTCAGGACCCGATATGGCAAATTGTTACGGAATCACAATAAGGCCATGTGGCGTATTAAGGGTGCCGAAGGCGGTAAAACAGGGTATACCCGTGCAGCCCGGCAAACCTATGTGGGACAATTTTCACGCGGTGAAGATGCCATTGTCGTGGCTATCATGGGCAGTGAAACCATGTGGGATGATATTCGTCATCTTGTAAAACACGGATTTGCCAGAAAACGGCAGATCCGGCTGGCTTCCCTGGCCTCTGCGTCACAGGGATCAAAATCGAATCCTGCCTCTTCGTCTTTTCAGCCGTCAGTACTTGACTCCTCGAAGAAAAAAGCCAAATTATAATTTAGTCGGTTATGGCCTCCAAAATCGTGTTGCGGGAAAAACTCGCGGTCGGCGTGGCTGACCGGCTTCCTGAGCGTAGTGAGTGGGGCCGGATCGCCGAAAGGCTGCGCCGGACAGAGGCTTATCGTCAGGCACATTGGGTTTTTGTCGGGCCGGCCGATATTTTAAGCCAGATTCGCATCAATGTTCTCATGGACGGCAA
>JAGHCC010000417.1 GCA_021160685.1 Desulfobulbaceae bacterium
GCCTAGATCTGATCGTGGAAAGTGAAGAGATCCGCTACCGCTATTACCAGGAGTTGAAAAATCATCCTGATATTATGATGGTGATTTAAGCGGTCAAATGAGTGTAACATCTCGATAAGTGGTGGCTGCTTACAAATAAATCCCCCTCAATCCCTCTTTAGCAGATAGCGAGCTTGTGAGACTTCGAAGGGGGAGGAAGTCTGTATTTCACCTCTTATTGAGGTTACTGAGAAAGTATCTCTCGTCTTTGTAACTGCTTTAATTACAACAAGTTCTAGATGCCCGGCAAAGTGGGGTTCCCCTCTGCCCCTTCTTCTACGCAAACCGATTTTTAAAATAAGGCGCCAGCACTTCCGGAATCTCAATGGTGCCGTCCTTTTTTTGAAAATTTTCAAAAATAGCGGCCAGGGTGCGGCCCACGGCAAGACCACTGCCGTTTAAGGTGTGAACCAGACCGCTTTTCTGCTTCCCTTCGGGCCGGTAGCGAATGCCGCCGCGCCGGGCCTGGAAATCCAGAAAGTTGCTGCATGATGAAATTTCCCGGTATTTATTCTGGGCCGGCATCCAGACCTCGATATCAAAGGTCTTGGTTGCGGAAAAACCAAGATCGCCGGAGCACAGCGTCACAACCCGGTAAGGCAGCTTCAGGAGTTGCAGAACTTCCTCGGCATCGGCCAGCAGTGCGTCAAGTTCGGAATTCGAGTTTTCCGGGGTGGTAAATTTAACCAGCTCCACCTTGTCAAACTGGTGTTGGCGGATCATTCCCTTGGTGTCCCTGCCGTATGAGCCGGCCTCGGAGCGAAAACAGGGAGTGTAGGCGCAATATTTGATGGGCAGCTCGGCTTCGGCCAGAGTTTCATCCCGGTGGATATTGGTAACCGGAACCTCGGCCGTGGGAATCAGGTAGAGATCCCAGCCTTTAGCCTTGAAAAGATCCTCCTCGAATTTCGGCAGCTGGCCCGTGGCGGTCATGCTGGCGCTGTTGACCAGAAAGGGCGGCAGAACCTCTTCGTAACCGTGTTTCTGGGTATGCAGATCCATCATGAAGTTGATCAGAGCCCGCTCAAGTCTTGAAGCCATCCCCTTGAGAATGGAGAAGCGGGCTCCTGCCAGCTTGGCAGCCCTTTTAAAGTCCATGGTCCCCGAAGCCTCGCCAAGTTCCCAATGGGTTTTTGTTTCAAAATCAAATTCAGGAACCGTACCCCATTTTCTGATTTCGACGTTATCGCTGTCATCATTGCCAAAGGGAATGGAGTCATGGGCCAGGTTCGGAATTTCCATGACAATCTCTTCCAGGTCTTCCTCAATGATTGCCAGTTGTTTATCCAGTTCCTTGATCCTGGGACCCACTGTTTTCATCTCGGCAATCAGACTATCGGCATCCTCTTTATTTTTTTTCAGTTCGGCAATTTTCTGGGAAACCGTCTTGCGCCGGTTGCGGAGCCCTTCGACTTCGGAGAGCAGCTCGCGTCTTTTTTTGTCTATGGCAATAAATTCATCAATACGTGAATGTTCAATGTTACGGAATTTAATTTTTTCTTTTACAAGATCAATGTTTTCTCTAATAAAACGTAGTTCAAGCATGGCTGGAGGTCCTTTTTAAGTAAATATTCGGCTAGCACCCCAGCTGTGCACGATCAGACTGACTCACATAAGACTACTATGCTTCGCCAGCCTGCTCGAAGTCTGCGCTTATCTGTACACATCTGAGGCACTATCCAAATATTTACAATATTGTGGTTTTAGCTGTTCTTCGATACCAAGCCGAATATTTACCTTTTTAATATATGATTTTGGATTTCGGAATGCAGATTTCGGTCAGTAAAAAGATTCGCATTCCGCATTCCGAAATCTTAAATCCTTCGGCTTCAAATCAACCCATTATACCGTAAAATGGATGAACCGTCACCGTTTCGCCTTTGTTCAGACGGCGGCGGTGGGGCGGAATCAGGATCACGGAATTGGCCGCCTCCCCCCTGGATACCGATTGGACAGAGAGGTTGCCTGATTTCAATGAGATCATGGCACTTTTCAGTGAGAGGAACCCTTTCTTTTTTGAAACGATTTCGTGTTTAAGCTGAACTCGGAGAGGATGCGGTCCCGGTGAGTGATCCCCCTGCAGCTTGAGGAGAGCCGGCCGGACAAGTTCGCAGAACAGGGTCTGAACAGCCGGCGGCGGGCCGGGAAGAGCAAAAATCTGGATATTATTTTTTATGCCGAAAAGCGTGGATTTACCGGGACGGATATTCAGGCGCTGATAAAGAAATTTCACCCCGGCATCCCGCAGACATTGAGAGACCAGATCAAATTTGCCGGGTCCCATGCCACCGGTTGTGATGATCATCTGGATATCGTTGTCAAGAGCTGCGCTCACTGCTTCGCCAATGGCCGCTGCCCGGTCGGCAATGGGCTCCATGTCCCGGGGTATCCCACCGGCTCTGCGGACGAGGCTGTTCAGCAGGATTCTGTTGGAGCCGATGGTCTGGCCGGGCGCCGGCGAGTCTGTCACCAGTTCGCTGCCGGTGCAGATGATTGCAACTGTGGGTTTTCGGTGAACCTGAATTTTGGTAACTCCACCACTGGCCAGGAGCTGGAGATGGGAAGGAGAGATTCTTTCCCCTTTTTTTAGAATGATCCGGTTTTTTCGGAGATCACAGCCGGCTTTTTTGATATGCAAACCCGGGCGGGAGACCTGCTTTACGAAAATAGTGTGGTTTCGCTCATGGCATTGTTCAAAGGGAATAACCTGATCTCCGCAGACCGGAAGATGAGCGCCGGTCATGATCCGCACGGCTTCATTTTTGCCAAGAACAGGAATGTTCATTTGCCCGGCGCTGATTTCAGCGCTGATCGTCAGTTGAACAGGGCCGGCCTGCCGCGATCCGGCAAGATCCCGGCTGCGCACGGCAAATCCGTCCATACCGGACTGATCAAAATGGGGCACGGCAAGATTGGCCCGGACTGGCAGGCTGGCCACACAGTTCAGGCCGTCGAGGAGAGGGACGGTTTCCGATGCGGTTGGGGTCACATTCTGCAGGATCAGTTTTGGTGCCTCAGCCAGAGTCAGCATGGCAGATGCTCACTTTGCTGATTTGGGTAACGGTCGTCGGTCTTCTTTGGCAGCTTGGCAAGATCACTAAGGCGGTTGATGTTGACGAAAGTCGTCAGGTCGGAAATGTGGGGTGTAATTTCTTCCAGGGAGACTTTACGGATTTTCAGCTGATCAAAGATCAGGCGGATTTTACGCTGGCCGTTGAGCAAATTATTCTCAATCACCTCAAGACAACTTTTTTGGTACACTCCGTAAAGGGGTTCCGGACCCCTGTCAAGCCAGGGAACGATGATGTCCCAGTCTCCGGAAAGTCCACAGAGAAATTGAATCAGTCTGGAGTTGATGAGCGGCATGTCACAGGCGGTTATAAAGGCCCGGCCGCAATTGATTTTTTTGAGGGCGGCATGAATGCCGGCCAGAGGACCCGCGCCCGGGAAAATATCCGGGGTGACCGGCCAGTTTAAAAAATGATAATAGTCGGGGGTATTGGTCACCAGCAAACGTTCCGTGAAGAGATCGTTTAACAGGGCGGCACCATGTTCAATCATGGGACAGCCGTCTATATCGGCCAGCGCCTTGTTGGACCCAAAGCGTCTGCTCTTGCCGCCGGCCAGGATGACACCGGTTGTATTCGTGATTGGAGTTGGAATTGCTTTCATGGGAGGCAAAGATACCACTGAACTATTGTGCGGATCAACCTGAAATCAAATCACTCAAAAAAAAACTCCCGGCAAAAAGCCGGGAGTTTTTTTAACAAGTCTTGTAGCCACTCAGGTAAAAGATTGAAGACCGACTTGTATCGCTTCAGCCTGCATCCTATATCCCTAAGCAGTTACCATTGTAGCGTGTTTATCACACAGGACCGGTACTCATGACAGTACTCAGCTCTTCGATCTTGTTATTTTTTGTTCGCCATTCATGGATATCCTGCATGTCTTTGAAGACCTGGAAGACCTGGAAGAATCCATGCCAGTGGGCGTAATCAGGTCCATTCATGGCTGCACCCTGACGGGCCCGGCGACCGGTATGATGCCAGAGAAAGTACATCAGCTCCTGGAAGCCGTCGCGCCAGGCGTCTTGCTTCAGCAATCCCTTCTCGGCCAGCTCTTTTTTCATGATAACCGCACGATCCCAATATTCGTTGTACAGGGCGACTGCGTCGTCAAGGGTCTTCATTGTCATTTCGGTATGGGTCTTGCCGTGACAGTTGATGCAAACCTTGCGCATCAGGGCATCACCCTTCTCGCCGTCACCACGGACGCCGCTGCGCAGCTCGCTTCTCTTATGGACCAGATCCCATTTGAGACGCTCATTGATATTATGAGTCGTGGTCAGTTCGCCAATGCCGCTCATATGACAGACGGCGCAGGTTGGGGCGGTGTAATCGCCCGGCTCCCAGGTGTCTGGAGCGCTGTCCCATTTCCATTCCTCACCCTGGGTTAGGAAGATCTGGCCGTGCTTGCTTTCAATGTAGATCTCGATATCCGGATGATCCGGGCCAAGATGGCAGCTGGCACAGGCCTCAGGTTTCCGGGCCTCGGCAACGTGGAAACCATGGCGGGTATGGCAGACCGTACAGGTTCCCACTGAGCCGTCCGGATACAGGGTGCCGACGCCGGCGGGCCAGGAGCTGTTAATCGGTTTGTTGTCCGGACCCACCTCAACCTCGGAGCCATGACACATCTGGCAGCCGGAACGGCGGGAGGCCAGGTTGGTCGCAGAACCCTCTTTAACGCCCATGAATGCGCCGCCTTCATGCTCGATCTGCAGGGCAACGAGCTTGCCGCCGGCCTTATTTTTATCATAAATAGCTGCCCTGGAAAGATCGGCATGACCGCTTTTCAGGAACTGCTCAACCTCTTCTGGATGGCAGCGGGAACAGGTTTTAGAGGAGACCATAGGGGAAATAAAAGTCTTGCTGCCCCTGATGCCCTCACACTGGCTGGCCATGGGAGAGCTTTTGTCAACCACATGGCAGTCGTAGCAGGTGACGGCGGCATGGGCCATCTTGCCTTCTTTCCATCCCTCGACAATGCCCGGTGTCTTTTTGGCATGACACTCGATACATTTGCTGGCGTCTTCTGTTATGGCCCGTTTGACCACAATCTCTTTTGTTCCTAAAAGATTGACCCCTTCCGCCTGGGCCACAGAGACTGACAAGCCTCCGGCCAGCAGGACAAAACCGGCTATTTGAATTTTGCTGAATTTTTTCTTCATATTTTTCTCCTTTCATTGAAAAAAATGAGTTGGTGGCTCTTTGCCTGATTTGTATTCTTTTATCTTATCTTCAAGATTTCTTCTGAAAAAATTGATTTGCTGTTTCAATCATGTCTTTATGGCCGACATGGGGATGGCAACTGACACACTGTTTGTCTGTGTTCCCCAGCAAATATGAACGATGGGCAATAAAACCGCCTGAGGGCAAGCCGGGCGGAGTTAAATTATGGTGACAATGGCGACAGGCGCTGTCATAGGTAAAATGCAGACGGTTGTTTTCGGCATTGGCTGCCCAATCAAAGGAGTATGGGTCAAATGTCAGGTTGTTAATTACGTCCGCTGTGCCCGTTTTAGCCTTGGTCACAAAGTATTCGATGAAATTGCCATGGGGAAGATGGCAGTCCACGCACTGGGCTGTAAATCCCTGGGGATTCTGGCCGCCATGGACCGAGTTTTGCCAAGCCGTACGAAAAGGTGTCATGGCATGGCAACTCACACAAAATGTGTCCGTGTTGGTTGTTTCAACCATAAATCCGGAAGCCAGGACAGTGACTACGGCCAACAGGAGACCAAGTGCCAGTCCCGCAAACAAGACCTTTCCTGTTCCCGACTTACGCTGCGTTCTTTCTAACGTCATTGAATCACCTCCTTTTTTCCTAATTAGGATCTTTACACAGCTTATTTGCTACAATGACTATTGTCAATGCAAAGAGTGTTCCGAGGATTCTTAAATTGTAATTATACAATTTCGGTCTACTGGGGTTTTGGGTATTACACTTTTTGGTGCACACTCTGCTTTTTTTAAGTCATTGATTTTTCGTAGGGAGGGTCATGGCAGCCATTAAAAAGAATATGACAAAGATCTGAAACTCAAGGCTCATGTTTGGCTGGAGAGAGAAATTCTCAACCCCCATGACAACAAAGCCTTGTCAGACTATGTTACCAAATGGTAACATGGCTTTTTTTCTATCTATAGTAGGACGCTGTCCGAGTATCGGTATTTTTTTCAAAATAACGTAACTATTCAGGTGGGGCCACCAAATTGGTCTAACCACCGTTCCGTAACTGTTCAGGAGTGCTCCATATTGGTTCATTTGGGGCTTCGAAGCATACTTGTGTTATTCGAGAAGGCCCAAATGGGACAAGATGGGGTGCTCCTGAATAGTTACAAAATACCGAGATAGGCACTCTTCAGAACAGGGCATAGTCTGACTGCGAAAGTCGGGACAGACAGAAGGGCATCTTGTGCATCTAAAAACCAGGTTCATCATCTTTGTCGGAGCCATTGTTGTCCTTTCGTACGGTTTTACTTTTTACCGGACTTCCTCGTTTCAGCAAAAACTGGTCTTTGAGCAGGCTGTCAATCAGGCCCGGATGCTGCACAGGCAGATTCGCCTGACCAGGCAATGGGTAGCTGATCATAATGGTCTTTTTTTGCGGAAGAGAGACGGGGTTGAAGCAAATCCCTTTCTTTCGGATGGAGAGATTCGTGACAGTTCCGGACATTGGCTGGTGAAGCGGAATCCGGCCATGGTGACCAGGGAGCTTTCTTTTTATGCTGCCGAAGAAGGTTTCTGCCAATATGGTGTGATTAGTCTTCATCCGATTAATCCGGCCAATGCGCCGGATGAGTTTGAAAGGAAAGGTCTTGAACGTTTCAGGAGAGGCGCCACTGAGGCGATTGAGGTCGAAACGCGCCAGGATGGAAAGTTTTTGCGTTATCTTGCCCCTCTTTATGTTGAGTCGGGTTGTCTCAAGTGTCATGGCAAGCAGGGATACGAGGTCGGAAATATTCGCGGCGGTCTCAGTGTCACGGTTCCCATGGACTGGGCATATCAGGCGATTGCCAAAAACAATCAAATGCTGCTTATGATCGGCCTGGGCACCATCTGTTTGGTAAGTCTGGTTATTTTTGTCCTTTTTGACACACTCGTTGCCCGCCGCCTGGCCAGGCTGGCCACAGCGATGGACGGTCTTTCCGATGAGACGAACTGTGAGGCTTATGGCCGGCTGCCGGCGGGAAATGATGAGGTAGGCCGTCTTTCTCTGTCGTTTATGGAGCTTTGTCAGCGCTTGACCGTCTCACGTCGGGAACTGGCCCGCATCCAGGAGCAGGTCATCTATAATGAAAAACAGGCTGCTCTTGGCCGGTTGGTGGCCGGACTTGGCCACGAAATAAATAATCCACTGGCCGGTATGCTGAACTGTGTAAAAATTATGGAAAAAACAGCCGATGATCCCCAGGCGCAGCAACGCTATCTTGAGCTTCTGGTCAAGGGTTTGAACCGGGTTAAGCATATTGTCCGCCAGTTGCTGAATTTTGGCCGCCAGGAATCCCTTCATCCGCAAATGGTGAAAGTGGATGATTTGATCAGGGAATGCTGTGAGCTGCTCAGTTACGCCTTAAAAAACATTGCCCTGCAACTGGATCTTGAGGTCAGACGTTCTTTCCCGGTTGATAAGGAGGCCTTGAAGCAGGTCGTGATGAATGTCGGCATGAACGCGATTCAGGCCATGCCGGATGGCGGTATCCTGACAGTCAGAAGCCGGAAAGAGAATGGGATTGTTATCCTGGAGTTTGAAGATACCGGTACCGGCATTTCCCAGGAGAACTTATCCAAGATTTTTGAGCCTTTTTTTACAACAAAGGATGTGGGTGAGGGCACCGGCCTGGGGTTGTCCGTAACCTATACGCTGATTCAGCGCATGGGGGGCAGGATTTGGGTGAAGAGTAAAGAGGGGCAAGGGAGCTGTTTTTA
>JAGHCC010000219.1 GCA_021160685.1 Desulfobulbaceae bacterium
CCTTCATAGCCCTCGGTGACAGGAATGATATCATCATTCTCCTCCGAGGCCATGACACAGAGATAACCTGAGCGGGCCATGCGCTTTATAATGGTTTTGTTGGCAAACTCGTCAAGCTTCTGGACCTCCTCACCCTGGACATTTGTTTTCCCAGACAAACCAAGAATATCGGCAAGGCCGGCCATGTTCACCTCGGCAGAGATAATTTTTGCCGCAACAATTAACTCACTGAGCAAGCCGGACAATTCACCGGTGGCCTGGGGATGCATTCGTTGACTGTCCATGATCTGGCGACTGACGGTAATACCTAATGGTCTGTTCATTGTTTTTTCTCCAAGGAAATTATCTGACATGAGAAAATACCGTAATTCGTAATTTCATTTTTTTACTCCACCAACGGCGGCTTAGTATGAAGGTTCGCTCAAACAATCAAGAGTTGAGTTATTAATGGAAAGATATTATTAAATGAGGACGAGACAACAGAACTCCATCCTTTATTTTGGCTTACTATGACGGGAGAAACAACTCCTGTCAAACAAAAAACCGTTTCCCCCAGGCATCCGGTCATCCATGAACGCGCCAGATCAGTCTCCCCGAAAAAAAACTTCCCACCTCTCCGCCGGTCAATACCGCTCCTATTTCAAACTGCTTTCAACGAACCACCAATTCAGACGTCTCTGGCTGGCGGGCGTGATCAGCCAGCTCGGAATCTGGCTGAACTATATCGGCATCTTTGTTCTGCTCACTCATTTGACCGGCTCTGGTCGAGCGGTGAGCTGGTTTCTGCTGGCCAAATTCATCCCCACAAGTTTCCTGGGACCGGCCGCCGGTGTGCTGGCCGACAGGATCTCCAGAAAAAAGATCATGATTACCTGCGACCTGATCCGGGTCGTTATCGTTCTCTGCTTCCTGCTGGTCAAACGAGAGGAGCATGTCTGGATCATTTATCTTCTGGCCATACTGCAGGAGTCATTGTGGACCTTTTCTGATCCGGCCAGGCGGGCCTTGTTGCCGAATCTCTGCCGACACGAAGAACTCAACGTAGCAAATGGGCTCAGTGGCGCAACCTGGTCGATTATGCTGGCCTTTGGCGCTGCGCTGGGAGGTTTTATCTCCTCAATATTCGGCTGGCAAACCGCGATTATTCTTGACGCCCTGACCTTTCTTGCTTCTGCTTTCATGCTCATGAGACTCCGCTTACCGGAACATGACAGAAAAGAGAAAAAAAAGACTCACTGGGCGGATTATCTGGGATTTAATGACCTCAAAGAAGGATTTAAATATATTAAAACCCATGGGCAGGTGGCAATGGTTCTGCTGGTAAAAAGCGGCTGGGCCTTGTCCGGGGGCATCCTGGTCATGCTGACTGTTTTTGGCGAACAGGTCTTTGGCGGCTCGGGCCAGGGGGGATACAGCGGGATTCTCTATAGTTTTCGCGGAATAGGAGCAGCGGTGGGACCGATTCTGGCCTGGCGTTTTTTGGGCGAAACACATTCAGCCATGTTTCGTTCAATAGGATTGTCTTTCTTTGCGGCCTCGGCCAGTTATCTTCTTTTCAGCCAGGCACCGAACATTGGCTGGGCCGTTCTCTTTGTCTTCTGCGGCCACCTGGGTGGTTCAGTGCAGTGGGTTTTCAGCACCACCCTTCTTCAGCAAATGGTCCCCGACCAATTCAGGGGAAGAGTTTTTGCGGTTGAAATGGCTCTTCTCACCTTCATTTTAAGCATTTCAACCTATTTTACCGGCTTGGCCCTGGACAACGGGATGCATCCCCGCCAGGTGGTGCTGCGGTTGGCTTTGCTTTTTCTGGTTCCCGGCATTCTCTGGACGATTTACAGGTTACGGGAGGAAAGGCGGCTTAGAAGGTGTTCAGGTAGGATGTAGTTAAAATTTATCTCTCACAGAGACGCAGAGTTCACAGAGAAAAAATAAAACAACTCTGTGGCCTCTGCGTCTCTGTGAGAGTACAAAAGAGGGTTAATTCTAACTTTTTAAAGCTTCCAATCGTATTCAAGAATCGAATCAACCAAGGCCGGGATGGTATAGGTTTCAGGCTGAACGTCAACGTGAAGGCCATGATCCACGACGGTTTTAGCGGTAATCGGACCAATGGCGGCGATGCTTGTTTTACTCAACAGGGAGCCCAATTCGTTATCATCCACACCCAGCATCTGAATAAAATTAGTCACGGTTGATGAGCTGGAAAAAGTGATCATGTCCACGCCCTGATCAACAAATTCTTCCCGCAGCAGTTCACCATATCCTTTTGGCCGGACATTCTGATAAACTGGCGCCACAGTCACCTCGGCACCTGCTTTTTCCAGCCGCTCAGGCAAGACCTCTCTTGCCTTCAACGCTCGGGGAATCAACACTTTTTTTCCTGCCAGACCCTGGCTCTCCAGGGCCGCTGCCAGCCCTTCACCGGTAAATTTTTCCGGCAGCAGATCGATCTTGATACCATAGTCCAACAGACAGTCGGCGGTCACCGTTCCCACAGCTGCAATCCGGCAGCTGTTCAAGGCTCGGGCATCCAGATTTTTTTCAAAAAGACGGCCGAAAAAAGCATGAATAGCATGAATACTTGTAAAAACAAGCCAGTTATATTGAGGCAGCCTCGCCAGAGCCTGATCCAGTTCATTCCATGAATCAGGCGGCTGAATGGCAATGGTGGCGTATTCCAGACATTCGGCCCCGAGCTCCTCAAGACGGGCGACCAGTTCACTGGCCTGCTCCCTGGTACGGGTAATCATGATGCGTTTGCCGAATAATGGCCTTTTTTCATACCAGTTAAGCGTATCACGCAGGGTCACCACCTCCCCAACAATGGTCAGGGCCGGCGGTTTAATCCCCTGCTCTTTAACGATATCGGCAATAGTGTCCAGAGTGCCGACTACAGAACGTTGATGGGGCATGGAGGCCCAGCGCACCACGGCCACAGGGGTTTTCGGATCCCGACCGTTATCCATAAGATTTTTAGTGATAGCGGGCAGATTCTTTATCCCCATGTAAAAAACCAGGGTGCCGACACCGGTTGAGATCTTATCCCAGGCAATGGATGATTCCTTTTTGGTGGGATCCTCATGACCAGTGATAAAGGCTACGGAAGCGGTAAATTTTCGATGGGTGATGGGCACACCGGCAAAGGTCGCCGCAGCTGAAGCAGAGGTAACGCCGGGAACCGCTTCATAGTTCAGCCCGGCGGCAACAATCTCCTCGAGTTCTTCGCCGCCTCGACCAAAGATAAAAGGATCGCCGCCCTTGAGCCGCACTACCCGTTTCCCGGACCTGGCCCGGTCAACGAGCATGGCGTTAATCTCTTCCTGGGTATGGGTATGCTTTACTCCGCCTCTCTTGCCGGCATAAATAAACTCCGCATCCCTGGGCACAAATTTCAACAATTTTTTGCCGGCCAGATAATCGTAGATAATGACTTCCGCCTTTTCAAGGATCTCCCGGCCACGGATGGTAATCAGGCCCGGATCTCCGGGCCCTGCTCCAACCAGATAGACCTTTCCCTGACCGCTTTTTGGTGTCTGGGATTGAACTGATTTTGTTGTGTCGCTCATACTCTTATCCAATTTCCCGCTCATAAACCTCGGCAAGAATTTCAGCGCCGCCCATGCCAAGCAATTTCTCAGCAATACTGATGCCCATCTGCTCTGCATCGGCAAGGGGTCCTGAAACCGTTTCCTTCAACATTCGGGAACCGTCAACCGCAGCAATGAGACCGGTGAGAGAAATCAAGTCGTCCTCCACCACGGCAAAGCCGCCAATGGGAACCTGGCAACCGCCCTCAAGCCGAAGCAGAAAAGCACGTTCGGCCCGAACCCTGACAGAGGTTTCATCATCCTGCAAAAAGGCGAGTCCCTCGAGTAATTCATCATCGTCTTTACGCAGTTCAATCCCCACTGCACCCTGGCCCACTGCCGGCAGCATTTCTTCCGGGGAAAAATAATCCGTGGCCCGGTCACTCAGCTTGAGCCGGTTCAAACCGGCCGCTGCCAGGATGATAGCATCATAAAGACCCTCATCAAGTTTACGCAGCCGGGTATCAAGGTTGCCGCGCAGATCTTCAATCACCAGATCAGGACGCAACAGAGCAAGCTGAGATTTTCGCCGCAGACTGCTGGTGCCGACCTTGGCCCCATCGGGCAGATCCTTGATAGAAAAAAATTTGTTGGAAATAAAGGCATCCCTGGGATCTTCACGTTTGGTCACAATGCCGAGATGCAGTTCCTCGGGAAGTTCCGAAGGAACATCTTTCATGCTGTGAACGGCGAGATCGATCTCGCCCCGCAGCATCGCCTCCTCAATCTCCTTGACAAACAATCCCTTGCCGCCAACCTTGGCC
>JAGHCC010000040.1 GCA_021160685.1 Desulfobulbaceae bacterium
GCGTGGAGACGAACTTGTGATCGTGAGAGGTGAATAAAATCACCTCGGGAAAACTGATTAGACTGTTATTGAGAGCGGTGATCGATTCCAGATCGAGGTGGTTGGTTGGTTCATCGAGCAACAACGCATTGGCATCGGTCAGCATCATCTTTGCCAACATACAACGAACCTTTTCCCCACCGCTGAGGACGTTGGTCATCTTGGTTGCCTCGTCACCGGAAAATAACATCCGTCCGAGAAAGCCACGGGCAAAACTTTCCCCTTCATGGGGTGGAAACTGGCACAGCCACTGGATCAGGTTCATGTCCTTATCGAAATAAGCGCTATTTTCTTTAGGGAAGTAGGAACTAGTCATGGTCACGCCCCAGCGAAAACTGCCACTATCCGGTTCAATCTCACCGGCGAGGATTTGCAGCAGAGTGGTCTTGGCGACACTATGACCGACAAGGGCAATCTTGTCCCCTTTGTTGACGACAAAATCGATACCATCCAATACTTTGACGCCATCGATGGTTTTAGTTAAACCCTTCACTTCGAGGATGATATCGCCGCAGGGGCGCTCGGGCTTAAACAGCACAAATGGATATTTACGTGAAGAGGTCGGCAACTCTTCGATATCCAATTTATCGAGAAGTTTTTTACGTGAGGTTGCCTGCTTGGCTTTGGAGGCGTTGGAGCTGAACCGGGCAATGAAGTCTTTGAGCTCGTTAGCTTTTTCGCTGGCTTTTTTATTGGCATCCTGTTTTTGTTTCAAAACCAGCTGGCTGGCCTCATACCAGAAATCGTAGTTGCCGACATAGGTGCGAATGGTTCCAAAGTCAATATCGGCGATATGGGTGCAGGCCTGATTGAGAAAGTGGCGGTCGTGGGAGACAACAATGACGGTATTTCGAAAGCGGCCAAGAAATTCTTCAAGCCATTGGATCGATTTGAGATCAAGGTGGTTGGTTGGCTCGTCGAGGAGAAGGATATCGGGATTACCGAACAATGCTTGAGCCAGCAGCACTCGCACTTTGTCTCCACCTTCCAGTTCCTTCATTTTTTTGTGCCGCAGTTCTTCGGAGATTCCTAACCCGTTCAATAAGACTGCCGCCTCCGATTCAGCATCGTAGCCGTTCATTTCGGCAAACTCAGCTTCCAGTTCACCAGAACGGACGCCGTCCTCTTCGGTAAACTCCCCTTTAGCGTAGATCGCTTCGCGCTCAGACATGACGGCGTACAATTCCTTGTAACCCATCATCACGGTATTGAACACTGTCTCATTGTCGAAGGCAAACTGATCCTGACTCAAGACGGCTAAACGCAACCCTTTGCCGATGGAAACCTCTCCCTTGTCGGGCTCGGAATTACCAGCCAGTATCTTAAGGAAAGTTGATTTCCCAGCTCCATTGGCGCCAATAAGGCCGTAACATTTGCCGGGGGTGAACTTGATGTTGACGTTTTTGAAAATTGTCCGCTTACCGTAGGCGAGACAGATATTTGTTGCACTGATCATGGTGAGTTATTTCCTGTAATGTACGGTTTTAAAATAAAAAAACCACAGGGTCGAACCCCGTGGCCTTCGCGCCGCGAATCTATATCACTGATCCATCCGGCAAGCAACGTTTTTCCGTGCCATTTTGGAGTCAGATAAAAACAAACCTGTAATCAAAACAAAGGCTGATTGCCACCGAGGCACCAATCACTCCAAGAGAATCAAAGCGTCTAAAGATTGTTTCCTTGGTGTTCTTGGCGTTTTGGTGGCTAACTCTTCGGTTTTTAAGTTTTTTTTTAGAACTTTCTTTCGGGTTATAGAACTGAATAAAAAACTCCAAATTTTGTTTCGATTACAGTAGACTCTCACCTCTAATATTTTTGCCTGATTTTGTTGTTGGGCGATACCGTTTTTTATGAGGAATGTATTTATGATCATCGGATTTGCCGGGAAAGCTGCTTCGGGGAAAACCACTGCTGCTAGACATTTACTTGAGCAGTCGGACCTTAATATCATTATTCTGCCGATGGCACAGATGCTGCGAGAAGAGGTTGAGAATTTCATCAGACAAGTTGAGTCTGAGGATCGAGTTCCCCTGATTTATGGAGATCAGGACGACAAGGTTCGGGTTTTTTATATTGATGAGAAGCTAGCGTTAGAAAACTGTCCTGTCTGGGAAAACTTTGTTGCCGACCATCATGAGATTCAGGATCAGCCCGGTCAATCTGCCGTGACCGTGCGCAGGATTCTACAATGGTGGGGTACTGAATATCGCAGGGCTCAGGATCCTGATTACTGGACTAAGGCCTGGGAGAAAAAACTACTCGAATACGATCCGGTATCCACCCATATCTTGGTTGATGACGTGCGTTTTGTTAATGAATTAAATATTATAAAAAAGCATGGTGGAATTTTTATTAAGATTGAACGACCAGGATTTGATGGCGCCAATAACCACAGCAGTGAAAACTCTCTAGATGACTATCGTGACTGGAATCTGGTGATTCGTAATGATGGTGGTTTGGAGCAGTTCAAACAACAGACTGAAGAATTTGTTCTGCCACTGCTCAAAGGAGACTGATTAGCTGTAGTAGTTCAGGCTCGACCTGGGAGACGCTGTAGGGATTGGTCATCCTTTTGGATTATAACTTACTAGTTTTGCCAATTAGGTCTGATCACTTCGATATCGTTTTCAAAAGTGAAATTCAGATTTTTGACAAACCGGATCTGTATTATTTATCCCTAGATGAAGTAGGACTACAATCTGGAACAACAAATAGGAAGGCCCAAC